>CALMMO010000469.1 GCA_937868455.1 uncultured Marmoricola sp. | reverse complement strand
TGTTCTAGTAAAGTGGGTGCATGACAGCGCTCCTCGACCTCGCACCAGAAGGCACCCCACCGCCTTTGCTGGCCGCAGCCGAGATCCACGCTGCCATCGACCAACTCGCAGGCATTGATTTTGAGACACAGACTTCTGCCGTGCTGGCCTCGGCTTTGATCGAACTCAAACGTGCCGAGTCACGGCTCGCTGCCTGTAAACACCGCATCCTGCGCGTAGCAGACACCACCCGCGTCGCAGCCGCGTTCGGTGCCACCGACACCGGCTCATGGGCAGCACTGCTCACCCACACCGACGGCGACGTCGCTGCGAGGGAGGTGAAACTCGCGAGGGCCCTTGAAGCTGGGTCGCCGACATGTGTCGCGTTAGAAGCTGGCGACATCTCAGCTGAGCACGCCCGGGTCATCGCCACCGCTGCCACTCAACTACCCGACGGTGTGGCGTTGAAGACGCACTCGTGATCGAGCGATCACTCGTGGCGAAAGCCCACAGCCTGTCCCCACGGCACCTACGCGCCGAGGCGCGACGCTGCATCGAAGCGATCACACCCGACCCTGAGATCGTTGATGAGCACGAGAACAGCGTCACGAAATCTGAGGAAGACCGCGCTTATGACGCTGCGTCGTTGAGCCTGCACGACAACGGTGACGGCACCCTGACCGGTCGGTTCACCATCCCAATCTTCCAAGGACTCTTGCTCAAGAAGGTGATCGATGCGATCACCGCACCCCGACGCAACCGATTCAACGCCTCTGCAAACCGCAGCACCGGCACGGCTCAGTTCATAGGCGCCGGTACAGGCGCAGGCACGCATACGGGTGAGAGCAGGCCGGAACGCATCACTGCTGAGCACGCACGCGGTCTGGCGTTCATCGAACTCCTCGAACACCTACCCACCGACCACCTCCACACAGCTACCGCAGCAACAGTCGTGGTCAACATCGACCACCAAGCACTCATCAACCAACTGAAAACAGCAGGAGTCGACACCGGCACACTCCTCTCAGCCGGAGAAGCACGACGCCTGGCCTGCAACGCAGGCATCATCCCCATGGTCCTCGCCGGCACATCCGTGCCACTCGACCTTGGGCGAACCAAGAGGCTCTTCACCCAAGCCCACCGCATCGCGATCACCAGAACCCATCAGACCTGCGCAGCACACGGCTGCGAAAGACCCATCGCCTGGTGCGAACTCCACCACCACAACCCATGGCAACACGGCGGCAAGACCGACCTCGCCAATGCGGTCCCGCTGTGCGGGCATCATCACCGCACGATCCACGACCAGCGGTACCAACACCGGCAACGACCAGACGGACAAATCAGCTTCACCAGACGGCCCTAAACCGACCTGCCCAGAAGACCGCTAGGTACACACCCGCCCAGTCACACCAGCCACAGCTTCACCCGGCAAACAAACGCTTTACCCGGGAGATCCCCCCAGCAAAGCGACAAAGTCACAAGTAAACCTGTGACTTTTCACCTAGCTCCACGTGACTTCGTCCACGTGCTCAGTGGTCGCGCGGGACTCCAGCGAACTCGGGTCGGGGTTGGCCACGATCACTAACGAACCAGTGCCGCGCAGAGCTGCGATGAGTTGGGAGACGCCTGTGGAACTTAAGGGGTTGGCGTCGCTCATCACGCGAGCAGATGAGGGAGGGATATCAGGGAGGAGGTCCGCGTCGGAGGGCACGCCGAGAAAAACATCGGGCTGGTTTGGCCAGACATGCCCGAAGTCGAGGGCGGGCGCGACAGGCTCGGGGCACGGGAGCGCGAAGGGGTGCAGCGAGCACACCAGGTCACCTGCGGCGCCGAAAGCGGTGATTCGGACGGGGGCCTCAGAATCCACTGTGGCACCCATGAGCCACGAGGCGCCCAAAAAGACGGTGCCAAGCCAGTGCGTGGGCAGGTCAATAGCCAGGTGGTCGCCATCCATCAGATCGAGGTCGTCAACCAAAACGCCGGCGGTCTTGGCGACCCAGTTCGCCCAGGTCGTCACAGACAACTCGGTGCGTTCGCCGCTGAGGTCGTCGTAGAAGGTGATCAGAGGCTTGCCTGGGTCGTGTCGAAGACGCGCACTGAGAAGAGTGTTGAAGCTGACCACGGCGCAACCGTAGCTGGGTGGGAGGATGCGCGCATGAGTGCAGTGGATCGTTTGTGGGGTGTCGTGCCTGCCGGTGGTGCGGGCACCAGGCTGTGGCCGTTGTCGCGGGCCGGTGAGCCGAAGTTCCTGCACGACCTCACGGGCACGGGCCGCACCCTGCTGCAGGCAACGGTTGATCGGCTGACGCCGCTGGTTGGCGATCGGCTGATTGTGGTCACTGGGGCCGCTCACGCGGCTGCAGTACGCCGCCAACTCCCTGAGGCACAAACCGTATTGGCTGAACCTTCGGCACGCGATTCGATGGCGGCGATCGCCTGGGCAGCAGCCGTGGTGGAGCAGCGTCAGCCAGACGGGCTGATCGGTTCGTTTGCGGCCGATCACGTGATCCCTGACGCTGATGCCCTGCGCGCGTGTGTTCGTGAGGCGGCGGCGGCAGCCGATCAGGGATGGCTGGTCACGATCGGCATCGAGCCGACTGCACCGTCGAGCGCGTTCGGTTACATCAAGGCATCGGCCCGCATCGAGGGGTTCTCGACCGCGCGAGTGGTGGAGGAGTTTGTGGAGAAGCCTGATGCGCAACGGGCCGCGCAGTACCTCGCATCGGGGGAGTACCGCTGGAATGCGGGCATGTTCGTATGCCGGGCCAGCGTGTTGCTCGATCTCTTGGCGATGAACCATCCGGAGCTCGCCGCGGGTGCTCGCCAGATTGCGGCTGACTCGAGTGTGCTCGATGCTGTGTGGCCTGAGCTGACCAAGATTGCGATTGACCATGCCGTGGCCGAACCTGCCGCACTCCTGGGCAAGGTGGCGATGGTGCCCGGTGAGTTCACCTGGGATGACGTGGGCGACTTTGATTCGCTGGCCCACATGCTCCCTGAGGTTGACGGGGTGCGGGTGCTTGGCGATGGCAGTGGCGTGATTGTGCGTGATGGCAGTGGGCTGGTCGTGCGTGGCACGGACCGAATGGTTGCCGTAGTTGGGCTCGACGATGTTGTGGTCGTTGAGACCGAGGACGCGGTGCTGGTCACTACGCGCGCGCATGCTCAGCAGGTGAAGGCGATTGTCGACGTACTGCGCGAGCGTGGTCGCACCGATTTGATTTAGCCCCGAGGGGTCAAGGCCCACCCAGCGTCAACGGGGGTGGCCAGCCACCCCAGGGCTTGAGCCACGACTGACACGGGCGTGTTGCTGTCAGGGGCCAAGGTGGCGGTGACAACCCCACCTTCAGTGAGTACGACGACGCCAAGCCGGCCCAGCACCTGAACCAGGTCGTCGAGGTCAACCGGCGACCCGAAGCACTCAGGGTGCAAGCCGGCCACAGCTGCTAACACGGCCTCACGAGCGCCGAGGGCGAACATGTCTTGATCAATGGGCCGTTGCAGGGCAACCGCACCGGGACCGTGCTCACCGCGCGGCAACACCCGTTCCGCGAGCCCTCGTACGACGGCGAGCGGTCGAGCCCCCAACTTGGTCTTCACCAGATCAGCGGCTCCGGCCAGTTCATCGGCGATGGCAGGTGCGGTCACAGCCAGGGTGTTGCCGTAGGAATCGGTGCGACCGGTGTGGTCATCGAGCACGTCGATCCCGGCGACACCAATCGCGATGTCGGTCTGGCCTGTGCGCCAGGCCCGCCCGGCGGTGTCGGTGATGACAACCGCGACGTTGGGCAGCAGTGCCTCTCGGATTGACCGGGCGCTGGCGTCGGGATCGAGGGGCAACAAGATCGACTTGCCGACCTCTAGGTTGGAGGAGTCAACGCCAGCGGCAGCCTGCACGATGCCGAGGCGGGTGCGCGCGATCACGGTTTGACCGCGCTGTGCCACGATCTGCGAGGTCTCGGCGGCCACGTGGTCGGTTCGCTCGCCATCGACCACTCGGCCTTCGGATTTACTGAGGATCTTGCTGGTGATCAGCACGATGTCACCCTCGCGCAGGTCGGGCAGATGCGAGCCAATGAGCGCTACCAGATCGGCTCCCGTGAGGACTTCCTCGACGCCATCGGGGGCCAGGATCTGGAGGTCCATTAAGAGACCAACTCGATTGCTGCGCGCGCGATTGCTGCGGTGGCGTCGAGATCGGTCATCATTAGCGGCCGTCCCTGGCACTTGATGCCAGCGGACTCAATGCGCGAGACAAGACCCGCGTCGCGCTCGTCGACCAGCCAGGCGTCGAGCAGGCCGTGGGGGCGTGCGCCGTAGTGCTCAGCGACGCCAGCTGCGCTCACCTCGATGTCATGAAGGGTGAGTAGCTGGCGCGCCATGCCGTGCACGTGGTCGCCTCCCACGATTCCCGAAACTCCAACCACGGGAGCAGCAGTCGACTCAAGAGCCTCGCGCACACCGGGCACGCCCACGATGGTGCCGACGGACACGATGGGGTTTGAGGGCGGCACGATCACGAGGTCAGCGCCAGTAATCGCTTCCACCACCTGGTTGGTGGCGCGAGATTCGGCCAGTCCAATGACTGCCAGCCCGTGGGCAGGCACGTTGGCCCGGTGACGCACCCAGTACTCCTGGAAGTGCACCGCCTTCTGTTCCCCATCTGCTGGATCGGTGATCACCACGTGGGTTTCGACTCGGTCGTCAGTCATCGGCAACAACGTGACGCCTGGGTTCCAGCGGGTGCACAAAGCTGCGGTCACATCGGTGAGGGAGTAGCCCGCATCAAGCATTTGGGTGCGCACCAGGTGGGTGGCTAGGTCGCGGTCACCGAGTCCAAACCAGGTCGGTTCGACGCCGTACGCCGCCAACTCCTCTTTGCACTGCCAGCTCTCCTCAACTCGTCCCCAGCCGCGCTCTTGATCGATGCCTTCGCCCAAGGTGTACATCACCGTGTCGAGGTCAGGGCAGACCTTGAGGCCGTGGATCCACCAGTCGTCGGCAGTGTTGGTCACCACGCTCACAGCAGTGTCAGAGCCGGAGGTTTGGATCAGGTGCAACAGCCCGCGAATGAAGCGGGCACCCCCCACTCCACCCGAGAGCACAGTGACCCTCGAGGGCACCCTCGAAGACACGAGAGACAAATCGGGCATCTATCACCTTTCAGAGTGCTTTACGGCTTGACTTTGTCACCGAAGGGGCATGTAATCACACCAATGTAATTTCCCTTACCGCCGCAGACGCAGCCTAGGTTGCAGACTCGCCGGGAGGGAACTCGGGACTACAAGTATCAAACGACCGGATTGTGAATCACGAACCGGCTAAGGGTCGAAGGGGCGAACCGTGCGAGAGCTATATCTGCTCGAGACCGACGACGCCGACGAAAACGGTTGGCAAGAGCGGGCCTTGTGCGCGCAGACCGACCCAGAGGCATTCTTCCCAGAGAAGGGTGGCTCCACGCGCGAAGCCAAGCGAGTCTGCCTCACCTGCGATGTGCGCGGCGACTGTTTGGAATACGCCCTCGACAACGATGAGCGGTTTGGCATCTGGGGCGGCCTCTCTGAGCGTGAGCGTCGCAAGTTGAAGAAGCGCGCTGTCTGACCCTGATTTAGGGGCAGTTCCCACCAGGTCGTTAGGGTGGCTCATCGTGCAGGTGACCGCCCTTCTTGTGAGCCACAACGGAGCCCGTTGGCTTCCGGCTGTTGTCGACGGCGTCGCCAAGTCCACCTACCTCCCTGACTCTCTGCTCGCAGTTGACACTGGCTCAACTGATAACTCCGCCTCGATCCTGCGCGAAGCCGGATGGCGCGTGGGGGTGGTGTCAAAGACGACGTCGTACGTCGACGCGGTGAAATTGGCGCTGCCTGATATCACCACGGAGTGGGTCTGGCTACTCCACGATGACTCCAACCCTGACCCTGAAGCACTGGAGTTGTTGCTTGCGGCTTCGCAGCAGCACCCGGGTGCGCAGATCTTCGGGCCGAAGTTGCGAGAGTGGCCCTCACTGCGGCGCCTGCTCGAACTTGGCGTCACGATTTCTGGAACCGCGCGCCGTGAAAACGGTCTCGAGCGGGGCGAATACGACCAGGGTCAACACGATGACCAACGCGAGGCGCTGGCGGTCAACACTGCCGGCATGTTGGTACGCCGCGAGGTGCTGGCCACGGTTGGATTTGACGCCGAACTCCCGATTTATGGCAACGACATCGACTTCGGTTGGCGAGCAGCCAAGGCGGGATATCGCACAATCGTCGTGCCCGAAGCGGTCGTATTCCACGTGGAGGCGGCCGCACGAGGCGTCCGTGATGGTGAGCTGGCCGACCACAGCTACCGCAGGCAGCGCGAAGCGGGGCTCTACACGTTGTTGGTGAATGGGTCGGCTCTGGGCTTGCCTTGGCGGTTCCTGCGGCTGTTCTTCGGCTCGCTGATTCGAGTCGTTGGCAACTTGTTAGTCCGCGCCCCTCGCGAAGCACTCGGTGAGTTGGGAGCGGTCTTGTCGACAGTGGGTCGCCCTTGGCGGATCCTGCGCGGACGCATGTGGCGGCACCGCCGGATCGTGACCCAAAGCGACGCAGTGCGCACAGCGATGTTGCTGCCCCCGTGGTGGCTGCCCTACCGGCACGGCCTTGATGCTGTCGCCGACTTCTTCTCTGCTCTGCTCAGCGTTGGTAGAGACACAGCCGCACGCAGCAACGGCGACTCTCTGGCCCACGAAGACGACGAACTGGGTGCTGAGCAACCGGGTTTGATCCGTCTCCTGCTGCGCAACCCACTCGTGTGGCTCTTCATCGCCAGCTTTGCTCTAGCCGCGATTGCCGCCCGAGGTGACTTTGGCGGGCACTTGTGGGGTGGGGCGTTGCCAGCTGCGCCGGAGACAACCGGGTGGTGGTGGAGCACTTACTGGTCGGGCAATCACACGTTGGGCACCGGATCGAGCGCGCCCGCGCCGACGTACTTAGTGCCCTTGATGGCCCTGAGCACCCTGCTGGGTGATCATCCGGCCTGGGCGATCTCGACGTTGTTTTTGCTGAGTGTTCCGCTCACAGTGCTCTCAGCCTTGAGGTTCCTGCGACGTCTCATCACGAGCCGCCTCGCGGCGTTCTGGGGGGCGGCTGCTTATGGGCTCTTGCCTCTCGCCAGTGGCGCGGTCGCGCAGGGCCGACTCGGCACAGTTGTCGCCGCGCTGCTGCTGCCGTGGGTCGCCACCAGCGCACTGCCGCTGCTTGGGCCTGATCCTGATGGCCGCTGGCGCGCAGCTTGGCGCACCGGCTTGGGCGGGGCGCTGCTGACTGCGTTCGTACCGCCGATGTACCCCTTCGCGCTGCTGCTGGGCCTTGCGCTGATCGGGTGGTCGCTCAACAAAGGCGCGACCGTCAGAGTCTGGCCGTTGGTCGCAGCCCTGGTTTCAGTGCCCGCCTTGCTACTGCCCTGGATCGCCGGTGTGGGCACCAACTGGAGCGCATGGCTCATCGAAGCCGGACGCGCCGACATCGAGTTTGTGAAGCCCAGCGCCTTGAACCTGCTCTCTGGCCAAGGCGCTGGCGAGGTCGGTGCACCGTGGTGGCTGGTGGTGCCGATCATGGTCGCAGGATTGATGGCCTTAGCCCGAGGCGACAAGCAGCGTGGAGTGAGGGGCGCCTGGATCGTGGCGCTCATCGGTGCACTCTTTGCCCTGGGGCTCGTGATCTTGCCGGTGCACCTGCCTGGGATGCCCAGCGTGAGCCGCGCCTGGCCGGGGGCGTTCTTGATTCTCAGCTACTCCGGCATCGTGACCGCAGCCGCCATCGGCGGCGATGGCTTGCGTGTGTGGATCCGCTCGGGAGCTTTCTCCTGGCGCCAGGCGCTGGTTGCGCTCGGGGCGGTCGCAGGTCTGCTGGGCGTGGTTGGTTTGACCGGATGGTGGGTCACCGTGGGTCTCACCGGACCGGTCCAACACCAACCTGTGACCGGAGTTCCTCGCTATATGACCGAACTGGCCTATGACCGAGACGACAACGCCGTACTCGTCGTACAAGGCGATGCCCAGAACGGTGTCAACTACCGAGTCCTTCGCCACGGACCCTGGCGAGTCGGCGATGAGGCCATCGCGATGTTGACTCCACCAGATGACCAGGTCACCGCGATGGTGGCGAGTTTGTTTTCCAGCAAACAGCTGCGGGCCTCGGCTCAGTTGGCTGACTACGGCATCAGCTACGTCTATGTGCCGGCCCCTGCTCGCGGTGCCATCACGGGCGCTTTGGATGCCTCCACCAGTCTGTCGAGGGCCAGTGCTGCGCGTGCGCGAGACGCCGCATGGCGCGTGCAAACCGACGCCTCGACCCAAGCAATCGATCGCACTAGCCAACCGTTACGTCGCACCCTGATCGGGCTCCAGATCCTCTTCTTCATCACTGTCCTTGTGATGGCTGCGCCCAGCCGGCGGAGGCAGTCATGAGCGCGCGAAGACGTGCCACGCTGGGGCGCCGCATTGATTCGGGTACGACGCGGCGCGCTCTCGGCATGGTTGCCTTAGCCCTAGCCACCATTGTGTGTTTGCTGGTCGCCTCGACGGTCTCCATGCGGGTGCGACCCAACTCGGCAAACGAAATGACTTCCTCTGCGCAAGCCCGTCAGATCGTGTGTCCCGGCCATGGGCCTGACTCCGACGTGGTGGGCTCGGCGGTGCTGAGCCAAGGGCCAATTGAGGTGAAGGTGGCTGGTGCCGACAAAACCATCAAGGCGCAACGCTCGAAGCGGCTGGCCAAGGGGAGTGCACAAAGTTCGATCGTGCGAACCGAGTCTGGCGCTCTCGTCGCTTCGCATGTGGAGCGACTTGGTGCCGCACTTGCCGGGTGTGTCGAAGCCGCATCGGCGTGGTGGTTTGTGGGCGCAGGTGCAAGTAACCAGCATGCCTCTGAGTTGGTGTTGGTGAACCCACGGCCCGGTGTTGCGATCGCCGACGTACGCCTCATCGGTGAGACCAATGAGCCGATCGCCGCGGCTGGACTCACCGGCATCTCGGTGGCCTCCGGCGCAGAAGTTGTCATTGACCTGCCGCGATTGGCGCCGACCAAAGGCCAGGTAGCTGTGGAAGTCACCACGACTCGTGGCTTGGTGGCTGCCGCGATGGTGGATCGACAGGCGGATGGCTCAGCGCCAGCCTCGGGTGTCTTGCCACAGTGGCTTCCGGCAACTGCTGCGCCTGCCAAGACGAGTTGGATGGTGGGGCTGCCAGCTGCGAAGAACCGCTCGAAGCGGCGCCCGGACCTCCTGGTGATCGCAAACCCGGGCGCCACTACGGCAGTTGTGGCCGTCTTGGCCAGCGGCCCCACTGGTTCGTTTGCGCCGGCGGGCATTGACCCCATCCGTGTGAAGGCGCGCCAGGTGGCAGTGGTCGATCTAGGCAAGTCCCTCAAGGCTGACACCGGATCGGTCCAGGTTGCTAGCCCGACCCCAGTCAGTGCGACTCTGTGGCGAGCGGGCGTGGCGGTCGTGAGCACGACGGCGTACGACGGCGCCTCAGCATTAGCAATCAACCAGAACGCCGACTCGACGTTGGTGAGCACTGCCACGGCTGGAGCAGCCTCGGTGCGTGTGCGCGCCTTCGACAAAGCCGGTCAACAGGTTCTCAATGACCTGGTCAAGGTGGAGGCAGGAGCCTCCGTGCTGACCGCGCTTCCCCCGGATGCAGCCAGTGTGATGGTCGAGCCATCTGCTGCAGGAGTCATTTCGGCGGTGATCGCCAAACAAGCCGCATCCATTGGCAGCAGCGTGTTGGCGCACGCAAGCCAGGAGCAGGCAGCAATAACTGTCAGGCCCCGCTAGCGATAGTCGGGGTGCACGTTGGCCGGCGCTGTGCCCAGCACGGGGGCGAGTTCGTTGCACAACACCCGCAAAAGCACGGCCGTCAGATCGCCCCGCTCGGGTGCTCGAAAGACCAGTGGCTGGCGGAAGACGACTAGGCGAGCCCGCGCGCCAGGTAAGGGCTGAAGCGTTGAGAGCGGCATCGAGTCGCCGCTCCAGTTGGGTGGAAGGGTAGGCACTTCCTCGACGGCCAGGTCGATGTGATCGAGTTGGCCGGGCCATCGCTGCTCGATGCTGGCGAAAACACTCAAGGCATCAACATCGAATCGCTGAGCACGTGTGAGAGCCCTGGGGACGCCGTGGGGTGCGAGGGGAGTGGCGGCAAATGCGGGCCCGCGTGCGCCTCGACCACGCCGATCGCGCACCGATGCCTTGGCCCGATCTGGACCAAGCTGGGGGTCGTCTTTGCCGGAGTGTGGCACCACGCCGCGAGCCTAAGCGACGCCGCTAGCGAGCCCAGGTAGCCTCACCGTTCGTGAGCTCCCTTCGTCGATGCACCCGCACTGCATGCGGTCGCCCGGCTGTCTCCACGCTCACGTACGTCTATGCCGATCAGACCGCAGTTTTGGGTCCGTTGGCGACCTATGCCGAGCCGCATGCCTATGACCTATGCCAATTTCACGGTGAGCGGTTAAGCGCACCGCGTGGCTGGGATGTGCTTCGGCTCGCGCACGACACCGAGCCGCCACCGTCGGTGGACGATTTGCTGGCGTTGGCTGATTTGGTGCGCGAGGCTGCCCGGCCGCAACCGCCTGCTGAGCCGCCGATCGTCGAACCTGGCAGGCGCGGACACCTGCGCATCATTCGCGACACCCCTGAGTAGTGTTGGTCCGTGCCTCTGGACCAACTTTCCGCCATTTTCAAGGCGTACGACGTCAGGGGCGTCGTCCCCGATCAACTCGACGAATCTGATGCCCACGCCATTGGCCGGGCCTTCGTTGCCGTGCTGGGCGCCGAAACCGTAGTCGTGGGCCATGACATGCGCCCCAGTTCGCCAGCGATGGCCGACGCGTTCGCTCAGGGCGCATCTCTAGCCGGCGCTGATGTGGTCAACATCGGACTGTGTTCCACCGACGGGCTCTATTTCGCTTCCGGTCATTTAGGGCTGCCTGGCGTGATGTTCACAGCTAGCCACAACCCAGCGCAGTACAACGGCATCAAGATGTGTCGGGCCAACGCTGTGCCGATCGGCATGGAGACCGGGCTCGCCGACATCCGCGACGCCGCGATTGCAGGCGACTTCATCGATGCCGCACAGCCGGGATCGATCACTGTCCGCGATCTCCTCACCGACTACGCCCACCATCTGCATGGGTTGGCGCCCGTGTCTGGGCGGCGACTCAAGGTTGTGGTCGATGCCGGCAATGGGATGGCGGGCTACACCGCTCCAGCCGTGCTTTCGCCGTTGGATCTCGAGATTGTGGAAATGTATTACGAGCTTGATGGCACCTTCCCCAACCACGAGGCCAACCCCATTGAGCCGGAGAACTTGCGCGACTTGCAGGCGGCAGTGATCGCCGCGGGTGCCGACATCGGCCTGGCGTTCGATGGCGATGCCGATCGGTGCTTCCTTGTCGATGAGCGGGGCGAGTTGGTCAGCCCGAGCGTCCTCACAGGACTCATTGCCGACCGTGAACTGGCCAAGCACCCTGGTGCCACCATCATCTACAACCTGATCACCTCACGCGCAGTGCCCGAGTTGGTGACCCAGCGCGGTGGCACGCCGGTGCGCACCCGGGTTGGTCACTCGTTCATCAAGGCCGTGATGGCGCAGACCGATGCGGTCTTTGGTGGCGAACACTCCGGACACTTCTACTTCAAAGACTTCTGGCGCGCCGACTCGGGCATGCTGGCCGCGCTCTACGCCTTGGCTGCGTTGGCACAGTCAGATCAACCGCTCTCGGCGCTCTTGGCTGACTACAACCTCTACGTCTGCTCGGGTGAGATCAACTCGACGGTCACTGATCAAGGCGCGGTGGTGCGCGAGATCGCGTCGACGTACTCGAGTTATGAGCAAGACGAACTCGACGGACTCACCGTCTCCTCAGACACCTGGTGGTTCAATGTGCGTGCCTCCAACACCGAGCCGTTGCTGCGTCTCAACGTTGAGGGTGCAGACGCTGAAACGATGACGAGTGTGCGAGATCGCGTGCTTGCCCAGATTCGAAAGGGATAACTCATGAACCTGGACCCGAAGTTGCTCGAACTCATCGTGTGCCCGGCCTGTCACTCATCGCTCTCGCCCGTTGGTGAGGAACTGCACTGCTCGGGATGCCACCTGGCCTACCCAGTCGTGGACGACATTCCCGTGTTGCTGGTCGATGAGGCTCGCACACCCGCTTCGTGATGTACGACGACAGCCGCCTCGACGATCCACGGGTGCTCGAACGCTTCGATGAGCGTTTGCGCTACCTCGCCGAAACTGGCGCGCGCGTACGTCGTGAGGCGGGCCAGACGCAATCTGTAGTCACCGAGGCGGTTGAGCGGCTCAAAGAAACCCGGCCACGCGCGGTGATCGCTGCCGGGCCAGACTCCCGACTTCTGCGTGCGGTGCTCGAACCTCACTGCCCGGTGCCGTTGGTCGCCTGGCCCAACCCCCGTCTCCCAGGCTGGGCAGGGGGCCTGGATCTCGTGGTCGTGTTGGCACCCCAAGGCAGTGACAGTGCTGCCGCATCGGGGGTGGCTGAGGCGGTGCGGCGAGGGTGCCAGGTTGTGGTGGCCGCACCCGAGCACTCCCTAGTCGCCCAACATGCCGAAGGTAAAGACACCACCTTGTTGCCCACAATCACCGGTGATGGGTTGGCGACCGCGGTCGTGGTTTTGGAACTGCTGCACCGACTCGGGCTCGCGCCACAAGTTGATTCGGAGGAGGTGGCAGCGGCGCTTGATGACGTGGCGGTCAGTTGCTCGCCATTTCGCGACCTGGCCCTCAACCCCGCCAAGAACCTTGCCAGTGCCATTGCCGAGACGACCCCCTTGCTGTGGGGCGGCACCGTGTTGGCGGCCCGCGCGGCGCGTCGTGTGGCCGAGTCGATTCGTACGACGACTGGTCGGCCGGCCTTGGCGACGGTGAGCGAGCAGTTGCTGCCGCTGTTGGAGTCAACGGCTCCTCAAGACGTGTTTGCCGACCCGTTCGCTGACCCCGTGGCAGAGGCACGGCCATCGCTGGTCGTGTTTGACGATGGCGTCGATGACGCCGACGTACGCCGCGAACGCGGTGAGATCGTGGCGGCTGCTCAACGTGCTGGAGTGCGCACTGAGGTCATCGCCAGTCATGCCAAGGGCGAGGTCAGCACGTATTCGGCCCTGATGGCCACCGGCCTTTACGCTGCCACTTACCTAGCCGTGGGAGAGGCCTCATGAGTGGTGGATTGTTTGCGCTGTTTGACGACATCGCGGCCCTGGCGCGCCTAGCGGCTGCCTCCATCGACGACGTTGGCGCGGCCGCGGGCCGCGCTGGCGTCAAAGCCGCCGGCGTTGTCATCGATGACACAGCCGTCACTCCGCAGTATGTGCAGGGTCTAGCCGCCA
>CALMMO010000468.1 GCA_937868455.1 uncultured Marmoricola sp. | reverse complement strand
CGTCAGGCGGAAGAGATGGCTGCGGGCTGGAACGCCTAGAAGTGCTGGAGCACGTCAGCCAGGAATCCTGAGTTCCACGGCGCATCACTCAGTGGTGCCCAAATGGCACCCTTCGTCATCAAGGTGGCCGCACACACCAGGCCCGCAAGGGCCAGGAGTACGGCAACAAACCAGGTCGCTCCCCCACCCGTGCTTGCGCGCCAGACATATCCGCGAGTGACCGCGCGCAGCCTTGTTGACCCCGGCCCCCACCACATCGCAATCGTGAAGACCAGTCCCATCACCAACAAACCCGGTTGGTGTCGCACGTGAGCGAGGTACAACAGTGCACCGGTAGCCACCGCAGCCAAGGCTCCCCACAGCACTGTGGTCAGAGCACCGAAGGCCCCGATCAGGAGGTACCAGGGTGTGGACACGCCGGTGGCGGGCACGTCGTACCACTTGGGGTGGCCGCGCACGATCCGCCTGAGTCCGTGGCGCTCACCAGTGACCGAGATGGTGCGCAGCAAGATCACGCCGATCGCGACGAGCGCAAGGCCCACATAAGGTGCCAGAGCGACCAGCCCGGACGTGAGTGCAATCAGCGCAGCCATCAGGGCTAAACGCTGGAAGCGATCGGTGCGAGGTTCGTCGGCGGGCATCACGCGAGTGCCGGGGACCACGCTTGGCGCAGCGGCTTCGGGCCGAGTTGGTTGCCGTGGCGCCGCAACTGCCGCTTGGATCGGCGCGGTCATCTGCCCACTCACCACACCAGTCCTCTGCCCAGTCCTTTGGGCAGTCGTCATCTGCCGGCGTCCAGTTAAGAAGTCATGCACCTCAGCCATGGTCGGGCGATCAGTTGGCTCGGTGGCCAAAGCCGCCTCAAGTAGCGGACGCAATTGCTCTGGCACCCCGGTGAGATCGTGCTGACCCAGGCGCACCCGATCGAGCACAGCCATCGCCTGCCCTTTGCCGTACGGCGAGCGACCGACTGCAGCAAACACAACGGTGGCCGCCCAGGCGTGCACGTCGGCAGCGGGAGTGGCGTCATCGCCGTACAACAATTCGGGGGCCAGATATCCAGGCGTGCCCAGAAGCCACCCGGTGTGAGTCAGTCGCGGGTCGTCGCTCAATCTGGCCAAGCCGAAGTCGATCAACACCGGCGAGCGGCCCTCCATGAGCACATTTGAGGGCTTGACGTCGCGGTGGAGGACACCCACGGCATGCACGTCGAGCACTGCCTGAGCCAAGGTGGTCGCCAAGTGGTGCAGGTCGGCGCCCTCGATCGGACCCTCTTCGCGCACATGGTCATGCAGAGAGAGTCCGGGAACATAGCGCGTCACCACGAAGGGCGTGGGGCCCCAGGGGTCAGCATCAAGAACCTCAGCAACGCGTGAGCTTCGCACCCGCTGGAGCGAGGCGACTTCGCGGGCCAACCGCTCGCGAGCTTCAAGATCGCCGACGACTTGGGGACGCAGCACCTTGACCGCCACTCGGCGACCATCACGGGCTCGCCCCAGATGAACCACACCCATGCCGCCCTCACCGATGGTGGCGAGGAGTTCATAGTCGCCGACCTGTGCGGGGTCAGTCTGGGCGGGCATTGCTCCAGAGTAGAAGGTCGATCAACAGATCTTGTGCATCCAGCCCAGCGGGTCATCGGCCCGACCGTATTGGATGTCAACCAGACCCTGTCGAAGCTTCATGGTCACCTCACCAGGTCCGTTGGGTGCCGCGTCGACCTCGCCAGAGTCCCAGGTGAGCTTGCCAACAGGGGTGACCACGGCAGCAGTGCCACAGGCAAAGACCTCGGTGATGCGGCCGCTAGCGACCCCGGTTTGCCACTCATCGATGGAGAAGCGACGTTCTTCGACCTTGTGACCCAACCGCTGGGCCAAGGAGATGATCGAGTTGCGGGTGACGCCTTCAAGGATGGTGCCCAGCTCGGGGGTAACCAAGGTGCCGTCGTCGTGGACGAACCACAGGTTCATGCCACCGAGTTCTTCGACGTACTTGTTCTCGATGTCATCGAGGAAGACCACCTGGTCGAACCCGTGCTTCATCGCCTCTTGTTGGGCCGCCAACGAACTCGCGTAGTTACCACCGGTCTTGGCTGCCCCCATGCCGCCCTTGCCGGCTCGGGTGTAGCGCTCGCTCAGGCCAAGGTGCACGGGCTTGATGCCCCCAGAGAAGTAGGCACCCACCGGCGAAGCAATGACCATGTAGGTGACCTTGTTGGAAGGCCGCACACCCAAGAACGCCTCGCTGGCGAACATGAAGGGCCGCAGGTACAGGCTCTTCTCGCCCTCAGGCTCAGGCACCCAACGTTGGTCAGCCTGCACCAGGGCATCAACGCTGGCCACGAAGTCTTCAACGGGCAGTTCAGGCAGAGCCAGACGCTGACTCGAACGCATCATCCGAGCCGCGTTGGCATCGGGGCGAAACGTCCACACCGAGCCGTCGGCATGGCGATAGGCCTTGAGCCCTTCGAAGATCTCTTGGGCGTAGTGAAGTACGGCGGTGGCTGGATCGAGCGTCAGCGGGGCGTAGGCAGACACCTGTGCGTCGTGCCAACCCTCACTTGGAGTCCATGTCGCGGCGAACATGTGGTCGGTGAAGTTGGTGCCAAATCCCGGCGCCGCCAAAACCTCGGCGATCTCAGCGTCACTCTTGACCGAAGTCGAACGCTCGGTGCTGATCTGAAAACTCATGAGGCTGAGGGTATCTGCCTGGGCATCTGCATTTCACCGCCCCACCAGTGCCGGTGAGACAGCTAGTTGGTCAGGCGTGCCACCACGTTGTCGCCGACCTGCGAGGTGGAGTACGACGCACCTGCTTCGCGCGCGGCCAGTTCAGCGATCACGGCATCCTCGATGCGGGTCGCCTCGGCCTCCAACTGAAGGTGATCGAGCATCAGCGCAACGGACAAAATTGCTGCCGTGGGGTCGGCCTTCTGCTGCCCAGCAATGTCAGGGGCACTGCCGTGCACGGGCTCGAACATGCTCGGTGAGGTGCGGTCAGGGTTGACGTTGCCGCTAGCAGCAAGCCCGATGCCACCGGTCACAGCGGCCGCTAGATCAGTGATGATGTCGCCGAACAGGTTGTCGGTGACGATCACGTCGAAGCGGGCTGGGTCGGTGCTCATGAAGATCATGGCCGCGTCGATGTGCATGTAGTCCAAGGTGACCTCGGGGAACTCCTTGGCCACCGCCTGGGTGATGCGCCACCACACCTGACCGGCGTGCACCAACACGTTGGTCTTGTGGACCAAGGTGAGCTTCTTGCGGCGCTTCTGTGCACGCGCGAACGCATCACGCACAACTCGCTCAACGCCGAAGGCGGTGTTGACGCTGACCTCAGTGGCCACCTCATGCGGCGTGCCGACTCGCAGGCTGCCGCCGTTGCCGGTGTAAGGCCCCTCGGTGCCTTCGCGTACGACGACGAAGTCGATATCCCCCGGGTTCGCCAGGGGCGAGGTAGCACCGGGGTAGATCCGCGAGGGGCGCAAGTTGACGTAGTGATCAAGTTCAAAACGCAAGGTGAGGAGCAGTCCGCGCTCCAACAATCCAGGAGGGATGTTGGGATCGTTGGGCTTGCCGCCCACAGCGCCAAGCAAGATCGCGTCGTACTCACGAAGAGCATCGAGGGTCTCCTGCGGCAAGACCTCGCCGGTCTGCAAGTAGTGCTCGGCGCCCAGGGTGTAGGTGGTCGTGTCGAAACGACCAGGGGCAACCGCGTGGAGCACCTTGACTCCCTCGGCAGTCACCTCTTTGCCGATGCCATCACCAGGGATAACCGCAATCTTGAAACGCTGATCAGACATGACCCGCAGGTTATCTGTCTGCAACGCCCGCGCTTGCGCGGGTCTACTCCTTGGGACGCTGGCGCCCATCAGGTGGGAGCAGCCTGCGGGCATCGCGCAGGCGTGCAAGACTCCACCGCGTGAGCGCTCCCATTGATGTCCCGCCCATCGTCGAGCGGGCGTTTGGAGTCTCGCGCAAGGCCGGCTACGTCGGGTTTTGTCGCAACGAGACTGGCCGTCTGCTCGCCGCTTTGGCTGCCACCCGCACCGGAACGATCGCGGAGTTTGGCACTGGTTGCGGCGTTGGCACCGCGTGGCTTCGCTCGGGCGCACCCGAGGGAGTCAGACTGCTCACCGCCGAACTCAATGCCACCTTGGCAGCAGCAGCCGCCGAGATCTTCGCCGAAGATGACTCCGTCGAGGTCATGACCGCCGACTGGTCCACGTTGCGTCAGCATGCACCCTTCTCACTGCTCTTCATGGATGCCGAAGAGGGAGCCAGCCTCACGGTGAACGAGGTAGTTGACCTGGTGGCCCCTGGAGGAATCGTGGTGCTCGATGACCTCACGCCGTGTCAGTCGTGGCCGCCAGTCGTCGACGGCCGAGTCGACCTGGTGCGCGAGCAGTGGCTAGACGACGAACGCTTTGTGGCCTCCGAAGTGATGGTCGCCCCCGACGCCTCCGTGGTGATCGCGACCCGTCGCTAGGACTGCGACCTTGAGGTTTACCTCAGTCTTGGCCGAGGTCGACCGTAAAGATCGGCAGCAACCAGTGTGTGAGTGGGCCGATTCCAAACGCGTAAACCAGGGTGCCCAGACCTAGGGTGCCGCCGAGCAGGAACCCCAAGATGACCACCGTGATCTCAAGCCCGG
>CALMMO010000467.1 GCA_937868455.1 uncultured Marmoricola sp. | reverse complement strand
GACCAGAACCAGAGGTTGAAAAGGCCTTGCGGACCCCGACCCGAGAGCAGGTCCAGCAAGATGCGGACAAGGCAACGTTCGAGCGCCGCGCAATGGCGGTTGAGCGCGAGCGTGCGATCGGCGAGAACGAGTTGCAAACCCAGATCGAGTTAGCCCGCCGCGAGGAGCAACTTGTTGCTCAACGGGGAGCAAACGCCCGCCGCGAAGCTGAGGAAAGTGCCGCCGCCGGAGCAGTGGCAGCCCAAGCAGAGGCACAGCGCACGGTCACGTTGGCTGAGGCCGGGGCCGAAGCCACTCGCCTAGCTGGCGCCGCGCTGGGCGATGCGGAGTCGGCACGAATCGAGGCTTATCGTGGCGCGTCCGAGAGCGTCCTGCTGGCACTCGCCGTCAAGGAGTTGGCCGCCAACTTGCCGAACATCGAAACGCTCGTCCTAAGCCCAGACCTGGTCAGCAAGGCTCTCGCCCAACTCGGCACGGGCAAGGTGACGGCATGACATTGGCGCCTCGCGTGGTCATGGTCACCCGGCGCACCGAGTACGACGAATTGCTCGCCAAGCACGGGACCCGTGGCCAGGCGGGGTACTTCCTCCAGTCACGTGGGCGAGACCTCACCGAATTACACGAACGACACCGACTGACCCATCGGGCGATCGAAAAGGCCGCCGCCGCCATACCCGTCGACTGGCGGCGCGGCACCGTCGAACGCAGTGACGTATCTCGGTTCCTGTTCTCCCCAGACGACGTGATCATGGTCGTCGGTCAAGACGGCCTAGTCGCGAACGTCGCCAAGTATCTCGATGGGCAACCGGTCATCGGCATCGACCCAGAGCCCGGCCGAAACGCGGGAGTGCTGGTCACCCACGCGGCGGACGAGGTGAGCGACCTTCTTCGTGCAACCGATCATGTGGCCGAGCACACCATGGTCGAAGCCCGGCTCGATGATGGACAGCACCTACTTGCTCTCAACGAGATCTTCGTGGGCCACCCAACTCACCAGACTGCGCGCTACGACCTCAAGACCCCAGAGGGAACTGGGGAAACTCAGGCCTCCTCGGGCGTCATTGTGGCCACCGGCACCGGAGCGACCGGATGGTGCCGATCAGTGGCGTTAGAGCGTCACAGCCAATTGGCTTTGCCCCTGCCCACCCAGCAGCGCCTCGTCTGGTTCGTGCGCGAGGCCTGGCCATCCCCAGCCACCAAAACGAACCTCACCGAGGGTGAACTCAACGGCGCTCAACTGTCGCTCACCGTCAAGTCCGACCGGCTTGTGGCATTCGGAGACGGGATCGAAGCCGATTCCCTCAACCTCACCTGGGGCCAGACCGTGACCATCGGCAAGGCAGCGAAAGCACTCCGCCTAGTGGCCTGACCAACTACGCCGTGGACCCGGTGTCACACCAGCAACAGCTTCACCCGGCAAACATCCGCTTTGCCCGGGAGATCCGCCCCGCAAAGCGACAAAGTCACAGGTTTACTTGTGACTTTTCACGCGCATCCGCGGGTGCTCACCGCGCTGCTCCTGCTAATCCCGGCAACGGCACCATCGGCTACTTGATTGGCAGTGAGCACATAGCCGGTG
>CALMMO010000466.1 GCA_937868455.1 uncultured Marmoricola sp. | reverse complement strand
TTTGTGGCCGCAGCGGCCTGCAATTGCCGCGCCTGTCGTTGGGGTTGTGGCAAAACTTCGGCACCGACCGTAGTGAAGATGTGCAGCGAGCGATCTTGCGTCGGGCTTTTGACCGCGGTGTCACCCACTTCGATCTGGCCAACAACTACGGCCCGCCCTATGGCCGGGCTGAGGAAAACTACGGTCGCTACCTCAAAGACGACTTCGCGGCCTACCGCGACGAGTTGATCATCTCGACGAAGGCTGGCTGGGACATGTGGCCCGGGCCTTATGGCCAAGGCGGCGGCTCACGCAAATACGTGCTGGCCTCGCTGGATCAGTCTTTGACTCGACTCGGTCTTGATTACGTCGACATCTTCTATAGCCACCGCTTCGACCCGCAGACCCCGATCGAGGAAACCATGATGGCCCTTGATCACGCGGTGCGCTCGGGCAAGGCGCTCTATATCGGCATCTCCTCCTATTCGGCCTCAAAGACCCACGAGGCTGCCACCATTGCTCGTGAGTTGGGCACGCCGTTGTTGATTCACCAGCCGTCGTACTCGATGTTTAACCGGTGGATCGAAGAGGACCTGCTCGACGAACTCGAGTCTCAAGGCATGGGGTGCATCGCGTTCACAGCGCTGGCCCAAGGGGTGCTCACTGACCGCTATCTCAAGGGTGTTCCGGCCGATTCTCGGGCCGCACGTGCGGATTCCACGATCGGGGTGCTCGGCGATGAGGTGCTCGACAAGGTCAGGGCGCTCAACGAAATCGCGGCCCGCCGTGGCCAGTCACTTGCCCAGATGGCGTTGCAGTGGGTGCTGCGCGACCCTCGGGTCACCTCAGCGGTGATCGGGGCATCGAGCGTCGAACAACTCGATGACAACCTTGATGCCCTCGATGGTGCACCGTTCAGCGACGACGAACTGCGCGAGATCGACCAGTTCGCTACCGAGTCCGACGTCAACATGTGGGCCGCCCAAACGCGCGACTAAAAAATTGGTTTCACTTGTGAGTCATCGCAGGCGAGACTTCACCCATGGGTCACGTTGATATCGCTGGGGTGACCTATGTGCTCCCTGATGGCCGGGTGCTTCTTGATGAAGTGTCTTTGCGCATCGGCGAGGGTGCCAAGGTCGCGCTCGTCGGGGCAAACGGCGCTGGCAAGACCACGTTGTTGCGCCTCATCACCGGTGAACTCACCCCGAACCAAGGGGTCATCAGTCGTTCCGGTGGCCTAGGTGTCATGCGCCAGTCAGTCTCGGCCATGGTCGAGGGAGTCGATCCATCTGTGGCCGATCTGCTGTTGGCCATGTCGAGTGAGCGGGTGCGCAAGGCCGCCGCTGAAGTTGATCGCCTTGAGCAGCGCTTGATGGATCACGATGATGAGCGCACCCAAATGAGGTACGCCTCAGCGTTGGCCGAATACAGCGACGCTGGCGGCTATGACCAAGAAGTCGTCTGGGATGTGGTGTGTGTCGCCGCGTTCGGCTTGAGTTTCGATCGGGCGAAGTACCGAACTTTGTCGACGCTCTCCGGTGGAGAACAAAAGCGTCTGGTGCTGGAGTACCTACTCAACGGACCCGATGAAGTGCTGTTGCTCGATGAGCCCGACAACTATCTCGATGTGCCCGGGAAGATCTGGCTCGAGCGACGGCTCAAAGAGAGCACCAAGACGATCTTGTTGATCAGCCACGATCGTGAGTTGCTCAACGAAGTGGCGACCCGGGTGGTCACCGTCGAACTCGGCGCATCTGGCAACACCGCCTGGATGCACCCTGGAGGCTTTGCCTCCTACCACCAGGCCAGAGCTTCGCGCTTTGAACGCCTCGATGAGCTTCGTCGGCGCTGGGATGAGGAGCACGCGAAGTTGCGGGCCCAGATGCTGATGTACAAAGCCAAGGCTGCCTACAACGACTCCATGGCAAGCCGCTATCGAGCCGCCCAAACTCGTCTCCGAAAGTTTGAAGAGGCAGGCCCTCCTGCAGATCAACCGCGTGAGCAGAGTGTCTCGATGCGGCTCAGTGGAGGGCGCACCGCAAAGCGGGCCGTGGTGTGCACCGACCTCGAACTCACCGGCTTGATGAAGCCCTTCGACCTCGAAGTTTGGTACGGCGAACGAGTCGCGGTGCTGGGCTCGAACGGCTCCGGCAAGTCGCACTTCTTGCGACTGCTCG
>CALMMO010000465.1 GCA_937868455.1 uncultured Marmoricola sp. | reverse complement strand
TCAGCTGACCACGCCCGCATCATCACCACAGCTGCCAGCCAACTCCCCGAGGGTGTCAGCGATCAGGATGCACTGACTGTGGAACGCTCACTGGTGGCGAAAGCCTGCAGCCTGTCCCCACGGCACCTACGAGCCGAAGCACGACGTTGCATCGACGCGATCACACCCGACCCTGAGATCGTCGATGAGCACGAAAACAGCGTCACCAAATCCGAAGAAGACCGCGCCTATGACGCGGCGACGTTGAGCCTGCACGACAACGGCGACGGCACCCTGACTGGACGGTTCACCATCCCCCTGTTCCAAGGACTCTTACTCAAGAAGGTGATCGACGCGATCACCGCACCCCGACGCAACCGATTCAACACCGCAGCAAGCGACTGCAACAGCAGCGCTCAGTTCGCAGGCACAGGCGCAGGCACGCGTGCGGGTGAGACAAGGCCGGAGCGCATCACTGCCGAGCACGCACGTGGGCTCGCGTTCATCGAACTCCTCGAACACCTACCCACCGACCACCTCCACACCACCACAGCAGCAACCGTCGTGGTCAACATCGACCACACAGCGCTCATCAACCAGCTGAAAACAGCTGGAGTCGACACCGGCACCCTGCTCTCAGCCGGAGAAGCCCGACGGCTGGCATGCAATGCAGGGATCATTCCCATGGTCCTCGGCGGAACCTCCGTGCCCCTCGACCTCGGACGAACCAAGAGGCTCTTCACCCAAGCCCACCGCATCGCGATCACGCGAACACATCAGACCTGCGCAGCCCACGGCTGCGAAAGACCCATCGCCTGGTGCGAACTCCACCACAAGAATCCCTGGCAACACGGCGGCAGAACTGACCTCAACAACGCCATCCCGCTATGCGGACACCACCACCGCACCATCCACGACCACAGATACCAACACCGACAAAGACCAGACGGACAAATCAGCTTCACCAGACGGCCCTAAACCCAGCCTGCCCAGAAGACCGCTAGGTACACACCTCACCCAGTCACACCAGCCACAGCTTCACCCGGCAAACAACCGCTTCACCCAGGAGATCCCCCCAGCAAAGCGACAAAGTCACAAGTAAACCTGTGACTTTTGCACCGCTCAGAGAGCGGCTGCCGGGGCAGCCTCCCCATTACAAGTGAGGAACTCAGGGATACGCGATGCCGGTGGCCTGCTCAGAGACATCCCACAACTGGGCGGCGACGGAGGTGTCGCGGGCTAAGGCTGAGCAGCCGACAACCTTGGGGTTGCCGCGCGTTTGACCTAGCGAATCGGGGCCGATGTATGTGCCGCCGGGGATGTCGGCGGTGGCGGCCATCAGGCTCGGCCACGCGCCCATGCGGGCCGGTTGGGCGACGGCCTTGGTGAAGGCATCCATGATCGAGTTCGACCCGGTGAGTCCGGTGGCTGAGTAGCCCGGGTGGGCGGCGACTGCCTTGACGGGCAGGTTGGCGGCGCGGAGTCGACGCTCTAGTTCAAAAGTGAAGAGCAGGTTGGCCAGCTTTGATTCGGCGTAGACGTCCCAGCGTCGGTAGCTGCCCTCCGATCGCCGTGGCTCGCCCAGGGGCGCCTTGCGTGCGAAGCGGTGCATCAGACTCGCGACAGCGACAACGCGCCCATCACCGCTGGCGGCGAGTTGGTCGAGAAGCAGTCCGGTCAAGAGGAATGGCCCAAAGTGGTTCGTGGCCATTTGGAGTTCGAAGTTGTCACCAGTGCGGGTGTAGGGGGCGCCCATGACACCAGCGTTATTGACGAGTACGTCGATCGCACCGAACTCGCGCGCCTGGTCGGCTGCTCGACGTACGGACGACATCTCGGAGAGGTCAATGAGCAGATCATGGAACGTGGCCTGCGGCAGCTCGGCGCTCAACGCCGCCCGGGTGGCAGCCAATTTGTTAGCGCTGCGGGCCGCCAGGATCACGGTGGCGCCGCGGGCAGCCAGTTCGCGTGCCGTGTGGGTGCCGATCCC
>CALMMO010000464.1 GCA_937868455.1 uncultured Marmoricola sp. | reverse complement strand
TCTCATCCCCAATCCCAATACTTCGTCGTTGGTCGGGTCGATCGCGACCAGGTCACCGACTATGCCGAGCGCAAAGGTTGGCCGCTTACGGAGGCCGAACGCTGGCTGTCACCAAACCTGGGTTACAACCCTGATGAGTGAGCTCAAAGCAGTCCTGTGGGACATGGACGGCACCTTGATTGACACCGAGCCGTACTGGATCGAAGCGGAGTTCGAACTCGCGGCGTTGCATGGGGGCACGTGGTCACACGAGCACGGGCTCAATCTCGTGGGCAACGATTTGCTGACATCAGGGCGCTACTTTCGTGAACACTCCGGCGTCGACCTGGCCCCTGAGGTGATCGTTGAGGAGCTGCTCGATCGAGTGATCGAACGAGTCCGTAAGGAAGTGCCCTGGACGCCGGGTGCATTGGATCTGCTGGCTGACCTGGGCCGAGCCCAGATTCCTTGTGCGCTGGTCACGATGTCGTATCGGCGCTTTGTGGAGGCAGCGATCACCTCGTTACCTGCGACTACTTTCTCTGTGATCGTCACTGGCGATGAAGTCACCCATGGCAAGCCGCACCCTGAGCCCTACACGCTCGCGATGGCTCGGTTGGGGGTAGGCGCCGATGAGACGATCGCAATCGAAGATTCACCCACGGGCGCGACTTCTGCCGAGGAGGCTGGTGCCTTGGTGCTCACGGTGCCCAATCACGTTGCCATCCCAGCCTCACCCAACCGCGTCGAGGTAGCCAGCCTTCTGAGCGTCACTGCAACCAATCTGGCGAGTTTGGTTCAGCAACGCAGGTAGCGTGAGCCTGTGAGTGAATCAAAGACCCCCGCCGCCCGTCGTCCAGGCGTGTGGCGCCTAGGCACGTTGTTCGGTGTTGAGGTATTCGTAGCCAACTCGTGGATCTTCATCGCGATCTTGATCGCGGTAGTGATGGCTCCGCGAGTTGATCAGGTCGCTCCCGGGCTTGGCGCAATGAAGTACCTCGCGGGTTTGGTCTTTGCGGTGCTGCTTTACCTCTCGGTGCTCTTGCACGAGATCGCTCATGCGGTGATGGCCAAGCGCTTCGGTCTCCCCGTAGGCGCCATCACCTTGCACTTCCTGGGCGGGATGACTGAGATCCATTCGGAGTCAAAGACCCCCGGACAAGAGTTCATGGTGGCCGTCGTTGGGCCGCTCACCTCCATTGCATTCGGCTTCGGCTCATTGGGGCTGCTATTGGCTAGTGACGTCACCGGGTTGATCGCACTGGTTCTGGAAGCACTAGCAACAACCAACATCTTCGTCGGAGCCTTCAATTTGCTCCCTGGCATTCCCCTTGATGGTGGGCGCGTGGTCAAAGCAGCAGTATGGAAGCTCACCGGTAAGGCGGATACCGGACTTTTCGCCGCTGCCTGGGGTGGACGGATTTGTGCGGTGATTGCATTTGCCAGTCCGTGGATTTTGCGGATGCTGGGGGTAACAACGGGGCTGACTGATTTCGTGCTCTCAGCAATGGTTGCGCTGTTCATTTGGGGAGGCGCAAGCTCAGCACTTCAGATTGCCAAGGTACGCCGCAGTTTGCCCACCTTGTCTGCACGCGCTCTTGCTCGCCCAACGATCACTGTGCCCGACGGCATGTCTATCGCCGAGGCAGTGCGCAGAGCCCAAAGTGAAGGGGTCGGCGCGATCCTCACCCACACGACGACTGGCGAGGTCAGTGGGGTCGTCTCTGAGGGTGCGCTATCGACCGTCGAGGAGGAACGCCGTCCCTGGCAGGCGATCTCTTCAGTCGCCCGACCCATCGCTGACACTCCAACGCTCATGGCGGATATTCCTGGGGCCGAACTACTCAGAGTGCTCGGCACTCAACCAGCAGCGGAGTACCTCTTGGTCGACCCCGATCATCAGATCTTCGGGGTGTTGATGGCCAGTGATATCGAAGCGGCGCTCGCCAAGATTTAACGCCCTTGGGTGTTGAAAGGTCCGTTCATCGCATCATTGCGACTACAAGGCCCCGGTTTTTGCGGTTTTCCCTTCCCGAAGGCCGATAACCCGCCTAGGGTGCGGAAGGTCACACCCGTGGTTTAGAAGGGATGAGTATGTCGGTCAGTACAACCCCAGATGTCGCTGAAGGCGGCAAGGGCCTCAAGGGCGGCGCGCTAGGCCTGCTCGGCAGTGTTGTGGTCGGAGTTGCCAGCACGGCGCCGGCGTACAGCCTGGCGGCAAGTTTGGGATACGTCGTAGTTACCGCCAATGGCAACGGAATCATTGGTGTGAAGGCGCCTTTGATCATGATTCTGGCGTTCGTGCCGATGTACTTCATCGCCGTCGCCTACGCCGAACTCAACAAGGCCGAGCCCGACTGTGGCACGACATTCACGTGGGCTGCGCGTGCGTTCGGCACTCGCGTTGGTTGGATGGGCGGCTGGGGAATCATCGCCGCCGACGTCATCGTGATGGCCAACTTGGCCGCAATTGCGGGTTCCTACACCTTTACCCTTTTCGGCTTTAGTTCTTTAGCTGAAAGCACCTTCTGGAGCACGGTCGCTGGCGTCATTTGGATCGCCGTGATGACTTATATCTGCTATCGCGGCATTGAGGTCTCGGCCCGTTTGCAGTACGCACTTTTGGGCTTTGAAATGGTCACGCTTTTGGCTTTCACCGCCATTGCGTTCTACAAGGTGTTCAGCAACGGCACTGCTGCCGGTCACTTGA
>CALMMO010000463.1 GCA_937868455.1 uncultured Marmoricola sp. | reverse complement strand
AGCAATTGATTGCCACCTTGATGTTTGGGCACCAGTTCTTGGTGCCGATCCCCGATATCGATCGCACGCAGTACTTCTTGATCTTCGGCGGCAACCCCATGGCCTCCAACGGCTCCCTGATGACGGTGCCTGATTTCCCTCAACGCGCGCGAGACCTGCGGGCTCGAGGCGCAAAGATGGTCGTGTTTGATCCCCGCCGCACCGAGACGGCAGCCATCGCCGATGAGCATGTGCCAGTTCGCCCAGGCACTGATGCCTACCTGCTGCTCGCCATGCTTCACGTGGTCTTTGCTGACGACCTGGTCTCGGCGCCGACTTGGATCGATGACCTCTCCCCCGTCGCCGACCTGGTTGCCACGTTCACACCCGAGCGCGCCGAGCAGGTCAGTGGGGTTTCTGCCGCGACGATTCGACGCATCACGCATGAGTACGCCGCCGCCGAAGGTGCAGCCGCCTACGGCAGGCTCGGCGTCTCGGTGCAGGAGTTTGGACTGGTGTGCCACTGGGCCATCCATGTGCTCAACATCGTGACCGGCAATCTTGACCGCGAAGGCGGGGTGATGTTGACGAAACCAGCCATCGATGTGGTGGGCCGCGGGGTCGTGGGCCGGGGCGGCCATGGCCGCTACGTCAGCCGAGTGCGCGGGCTGCCTGAGTCGGGGCGCGAACTCCCAGTGGCCACGTTGACCGATGAGATCGTGACCCCAGGCGAAGGCCAAATCAAAGCGCTGGTGACAGTTGCAGGCAATCCGGTGCTATCAACTCCGGGCGGCCAACACTTGGAGCAGGCACTGGACCACCTCGACTTCCAGGTGGCGATTGACATCTATGTCAACGAAACCACCCGCCATGCTGAGGTGATCTTGCCGCCCACGACCGCGCTCGAACGCGATCACTACGACTTGATCTTCCATGTTTTGGCCGTACGCAACACCGCCAGGTTCACCCCGGCAGTGTTCCCAAAGCCAGTAAACGCGCGCCACGACTGGGAGATCTCGCGCGAGTTGATCCTGCGTTTGGAGCGGCGCTTGGGGATCAAGCGGTCGCTGAAGGATCGGCTGCGCATCTCGCTGAGCCCCACGCGGATGGTTGCCGGGCTACTGCGTGCTCACGGGTCTGGGGTGACACTTGCCAAGCTACGCAAGCGGCCTAGTGGGATCGACCTCGGTCCGATGACCCCACAACTTCCTGGTCGACTTCAGACCAAGGACAAACGTGTTCGGTTGCTGCCTGACCTCATCGCCAGCGACGTACGGCGCCTCGATCAATTACCCCACGCCTCGGCTGATGGACTGCTCCTCATTGGCAGGCGGCACAAGCAAGACTGCAACTCCTGGATGCACAACAGCCCTCGACTCACCAAAGGGCGGCCACGCCATCAGCTGCTGATGCATCCGGAGGATCTCAGCGCTCGAGGACTTCGTGATGGTCAACTCGTTCGGGTCTCATCGCGCGTGGGCTCAGTCTCGGTTGAGGTGCAATCGAGCTCGGACATGATGCCAGGGGTCGTCTCCTTGCCACATGGCTACGGCCATGCCAACACCGGGCAAACCCACGCCGCCCAGGTCGCCGGGGTGAGCATCAACGACCTCACCGACCCCGAACTCCTTGACGTCAGTGGCAACGCTGCCCTCAACGGCGTGCCTGTCGAGGTTGAAGCCGCTTAGCTAGACAGAGCCACCCGAGCAGCCTCACGAGCCTGGGCGGGCGTGTGAGCTCCGGCTGCCGCCTCTGCGGCGTACCTGCATTGCTGCATGGTCACCTGCGATATCTGTGCACCCACCGCACGCACCGAGGCCGATGCCATCGACAGTGAGGTGATGCCCATGCCCACCAACACGCAGGCCAACAAGGGGTCAGCCGCGGCCTCGCCGCACACTCCCACAGGTTTATTCGCGTTCTTCCCGGCGGCTGCAGTGATGGCCACGAGGTGCAGCACGGCAGGTTGCCAGGGGTCAGTGAGGTGAACCAGATCGGTGGCCATCCGGTCCGCAGCCATCGTGTACTGCGTCAGGTCGTTGGTGCCGATGGATAAGAAGTCCACGTGCTCCAGCAGCTGATAGGCCAAGAGCGCGGCGCTTGGGATCTCGACCATCACACCAGGCTTCATGCCCCGAGCGCGCACCAACTCAGCAAAGTCACGGGCTTCGTCAGCGGTGGCGACCATCGGCGCCATCACCCAAGGCTCCACACCAACCTGCTCACCGGCCAGTTTCAAGGCATCCAGTTGCCGCTCCAGCAGGCCAGGCTTGCCGAACGAGAGCCGCAGGCCACGCACACCCAATGCGGGGTTCTCTTCGTTGGGGATCGTCGCGTATGCGATCGGCTTATCCGACCCGGCATCGAGCGTGCGAGTCACCACATATCGATCGGGAGCGAAGGGCTGCAGCACCCCGGCATAGAGGGCGGCTTGCTCCTCGACGCTGGGCTCTTCCTTTGAACTAAGGAAGGAAAGCTCGGTGCGGAAGAGACCCACCCCTTCAACTGGTCCATGTGCAGCTAGTTGCGCGGACTCCGGATCAGCCACATTGGCCAGCAGTTTCACCGCATGTCCATCGGCGGTGACCGCGGGGCCGGTCCAGGCGGCCAGTGCCTGCATCGCACGCGCCGACTCGGCCACGCGGCGTTGGGCATCGGCTGGGTCGGGGTTGAGTTCGACAGTGCCGGCTCCGCCGTCAACGAGTACGACGGCGCCCGAGTCGATCGCCAGCACTCCGGCCGTGCCCACGATGCAGGGGATGGCCAGTTGGCGGGCGATGATGGCGGTATGGCTAGTGGCGCCACCCTTTTCGATCACGAGCGCCACGACCAATGCCGGATCTAGACCGGCCGAATCGGCGGGAGATAGATCCTCTGCGACCAACACCGACGGCTCGCTAGGGGTCGGGATGCCGGGCTCGGGCACACCGATGATCTGTGCCTTGGTGCGCAGGGCGATGTCGCGCAGATCGGTCACCCGCTCGGCCATCAACCCGCCCATAGCCGCAAAGAGCGAAGCGAAGTGTTCGATGGCGGCCTCGACTGAGTCAATGAGCCCGACCCCAGCGTTGAGGTTTTTGCGGACTTGGCTTCGCAGCCCCTTGTCGAGCGCCAAAGCCGCACTGGCGGTGAGGACTTCAGCTGCCGAACCGTGGGCTCGCTGCGCCTTTGCTTTGAAGTTGTCTGCCACCGCTGCGATGGCGACATCGAAGTCAGCCAGAGCGAGTTCCGGGTCGGTCGGGCTGACATAGGCGGCCAATGCGGCAGGATCAAGTTGACTGCTCACCCGCAGCACAGGGGCAAGCACAACTCCCCCCACAACAGGGGTTCCGCGCAAGACATCAGACGAGGTTGAGTCGGCAGTCATATTCAAAATCTACTCCTAAGAACCCTTGACAGACCAACATAAAACCAACTAAAAGTAAATGGTATCAACAGAAAACCAACAAAAACCACGGAGGATTGGCTTGTACGCCGAAGAGCGACAGAAAGCGATGGCAGACCTCGTTGTACGTCGCGGGCGCATGTCGGTCCTCGACCTTGCCGAGGAATATCAAGTCACCACTGAGACGGTTCGGCGCGACCTTTCCCTGCTCGAGCGCGCTGGAGTGCTCCGCAGAGTCCACGGTGGCGCCGTACCTGCTAGTGCGCTGATGGAAACCGTCCTAGCTGATCGCGATGAAGAAAACTCCGAGGTGAAGGAGCGCATCGCTAAGGCAGCTCTGGAGCAGGGGCATCGCATCTCATCGATGATCATCGATGCAGGCAGTTCGACTGCCCGGCTAGCCGGAATGCTGCCTCGTGACCGCTCGATCAGCGTCTACACCCATGCGGTGCCCGTGGCCTTTCGGATCGGGGCGATCCCCAACATCGAACTCCACATGCTCCCCGGCCGAGTGCGTCCAGTGACGCAGGCTGCCGTTGGCGCACAAACCGTGGCGGCACTAGCCCAGGTGCGCGTCGACATCGCATTCATTGGCACCAATGGCCTCTCTCTCACACACGGTCTATCGACCCCTGACTCCGACGAAGCCGAGGTGAAGCGGGCGCTCATCCAATCAGCGCGACGCACGGTGTTGTTGGCCGATGCCTCGAAGTTCGACCGCGAGTTCACCGTGCGATTTGCCGAACTTAGCGATGTGGACGTGATTGTGACCGACCCCTCGGCTCCCCCGAGCATGATTGCCGAACTCGAGCGGCACGGCGTTGAGGTCGTAGTCGCGTGATCATCACCCTTACCGCGAACCCCAGCATGGATCGCACGGCGGTCTTGCCGACTGAACTGACTCGTGGCGCCGTGCACCGCCTCGACTCGGTCAGCATGCAAGCGGGCGGTAAGGGCATCAACATCTCTCGAGCGGCCGTTGCGGCTGGCGTTGAGACCATCGCACTGTTCCCCGCACGCGTTGACGATCCGTTCGTTACCTCGCTGATGGCCGACCAGATCCCCGTCGAAGCCGTGCTGCCATCGGGATCGGTGCGCATCAACTTGACCGTCGTGGAACCCGACGGCACCACAACCAAACTCAATAGCCCCGGAGATGTGGTTGACGTGGCCGCGCTCGATCGGCTCAGTGAGGCCGTCATCCGTCATGCGGAGCGGGCAACCAGCAATGACTGGGTCGTCTTGGCTGGCTCGGTGCCTCCGGGAACCCCTGCGTCGTGGTACTCCGAACTGGTGGTGACGCTGCGTCGTACTCCAGTGCGGGTCGCCATCGACACCAGCGATGCGCCACTTCAAGCTCTCGTGGACGCATTGCCGCACAGCGCCCCCGACCTGATCAAACCCAACGGCGCCGAGCTTGCCTCGCTCACCGGAGCCGACCCAGAGGTTCTAGAAGCCGACCCGGCCTCGGTCGCGAGGGCCGCGCGTGCTCTTGTCGACCGCGGCATTGGCGCAGTGCTGGCAACACTGGGGGCCAACGGCGCAGTGCTGGTGACCAACCAAGGCGCCTGGCATGCCACTCCCCCACCTGTCACGGTCGTGAGCACTGTGGGAGCCGGAGACTCGAGTCTTTTTGGCTATCTCTACGGCCGTGAGCGCAACCTTTCACCCGCCGACTCGCTTGCCTCAGCAGTGGCTTACGGCTCCGCGGCCGCCTCACTTCCGGGTACGACGATCCCCTCGCCCTCCCAAACCCACCCCGAGTTGTCACATGTGTGCGAACTGTCGGGGTGAGGGTGCTACCTGGCGAGACGGGACTCACTAACTGGTCAGCCAACTGGTCTACTGAACACAGGTTTTGCGTTGCTTAGGCAACGAAGATTGATTCGCACTAAGTCATAAGGAGACACCAATGCCAAGCAAGACAGTCATCGTCGGGTCCTCGGTTGGGCTGCACGCCCGCCCGGCCGCCATCATCGCTGAGGCAGCCGACGAGTTCGATGCTGAGGTCACCCTGAGCACTCCGGGCGGCAACCCCGTCGATGCAAGTTCATCGCTGATGATCATGACCCTGGGCGCCGCGTGTGGCGATGAGGTCACCGTCGAGAGCGATGACCAATCAGCAGTCGACGCGATCGCCGAACTCGTTGCGGCCAACCTCGACGCGTAAGTCGCTGATCCGAGCGCTGCGCAGCGGCTCAGTCAACTCCTAGAGCGATCCGGGTCTTGGCAACGTCGTCATGCATCTGCTCGATGAGCGCGTCGATGCCTTCGAACTTCACCATGCCCCTGATCCGGGACACAAACGAGATCTCGACCTCGACGTCATAAAGTTCTAGGTCGTCACGATCGAGGCAGTAACCCTCCACACGACGACCACGCACCCCGTCAAAGGTCGGGTTCGTGCCCACGCTGATCGCAGCCGGATAGAGCTCCGCCGTATCAAGTCGACGCAGCCATCCGGCGTACACCCCATCCGCCGGGGCAGCGATGCCTTGTGTCGGCACGTTGGCAGTGGGGAATCCGAGTTCTCGACCCCGCTGATCGCCGTGTTGTACGACGCCGCGAACGAAATAGGGGCGTCCCAACGCCAACGCCGCGCCCTCGACGTCGCCGGCAGCCAAACACGTGCGAACGTAGGTCGAACTCCACACCGCGGGTCCACCTTCGAGGTCGACGCCGACGACGGTGAAATCGTGCTGGGCGCCCAACTCTCGCAACGTAGCCACATCGCCGGCGGCCTTGGCGCCGAACCTGAAGTTCGCGCCGACCACCACCCCTTGGGCATGAAGCGCATCGACCAAAATCTCGTTCACAAACTGGGTGGGCGACCACTTGGCGACGTCATTGTCGAACTCCACGACGAAAACTGCTTCGACACCATGTGCCGCAAGCAACTCAGCGCGCACCTCAATGGTGGTCAGTGAGACCGGCGCGTGTTCGGGACGAAGCACCGCCATCGGGTGCGGGTCGAAGGTCACGGCGACCACGTGGGTGACGCCCAACGACTGCGCAACATCGCGAGCACACTCAATCACCCGCTGGTGGCCAAGGTGCACCCCATCGAAGTTGCCGATCACCACAACGGTGCGCCCTAGGCCGGGGGGCACTGCACTCGGGGTACGCCAGATCTGCACGTCGCGAGTTTTCCACACGGCGCTATTCACACGAACACCGCCACCGCGACCGCTTGGTCGTCTCGTTGCTTGTAGAGCGCCAAGAAGGTGCCTTCAGGGTCAAAGAGCGCCACCTCGCCTGGTGCCCCGAGGTCCAAGGTCAGTTTGCGTCCGACTCGCACGTCGTTGCTCATCGATTCATCAAGTTCGACGGTTGGGAACGTTGCCCTGGCTGCTTGGGCAATCGGCACCATAGTGAAGTCGTCGGACAACTCCTCCAGGGTGAACCCGTGATCGAACGAGCCAACTGAGGTGCGCCTCAGGGAGGTGAGGTGCCCGCCAACCCCGAGGGCCTCCCCCAGGTCACGAGCGATCGCACGGATGTAGGTGCCCGAGGAGCACGAAACTTTGAACTCAACCTCGACTCCGTTGATGTCGATGACATCGATGGAGTTGATCCGCACTCGACGAGGCGGCAACTCGACCTGCTCACCCGCACGCACTCGTGCGTAGGCCCGTTGCCCGCCGACCTTGATCGCTGAAACTGACGATGGACGCTGGTCGATGTCACCGACCATGGCGGCTAACCCCTGACGAATCTCCTCGGGTTTGATCTGGCCTGCGTCAACCGAGGTAAGGATCTCCCCTTCAGCATCATCAGTCGTCGTGGTTTGACCAAGCCTGAGTGTGGCGAGATACGTCTTGTCGGTCAGCATCAAGTGCCCCAACAGGCGGGTTGCTCGATTGATCCCCAGCACCAAAATGCCTGTAGCCATCGGGTCCAACGTGCCAGCGTGACCAACTTTGCGAGTGCCCGCGAGGCGGCGTACTCGAGCGACGACGTCGTGTGAGGTGATCCCTTGGGGCTTATCGACAATGACGAGGCCCGAAGGTGGCGCGTCCTCAGTCTTCGACGTCATCATCCTCAACACGCGGTTGCTTGTAGGGGTCAGCTTCACCGGCGTACTGCGCGCCAGCGGCATTAGCTGCCACCGTGGCATCGATCTCCTTGGCGCGAGCCAAGACCTCGTCAATGTGGCGAGCGGTGTCAGGCAAAGCGTCGTGGATGAACTCAAGGCTCGGCACGTGCCGCATGCCAAGTTGCTTACCCACCTCAGAGCGCAACAAACCCTTAGCGCTGTTAAGCGCGGCCTCGGTGGAAGCCAGGTCTGACTCCGCACCAAGAACCGTGTAGAACACGGTGGCTTGTTGGGTGTCACCTGAAACGCGCACGTCAGTGATGGTGATGAAGCCCAATCGCGGATCTTTGATCCGGCGTTCGAGCATCTCGGCGACGATCACCTTGATGCGATCGGCGATCTTTCGGACACGTGGATTAGACATGTGTGCTCCCTGTTCCCCTGCAGAAATCCCAGGTTAAGTACCCAAGTTGTCACTTAACCCAGGTTGCAACCTGGGTTAAGTGACAAACGCCCTACTTAACCTGGGATTTCGACACTGCTACGAGCGGGGGATTTCTTTCATCTCGAAGGCCTCGACCACATCGCCTTCGCGGATGTCGTTGAAGTTTCTCAACACCAGACCACACTCGAAGCCCTCGCGGACCTCTGAGACGTCGTCCTTCTCCCGGCGAAGCGAGGCCAAATCGAGGTTGTTGGCCACGACAGCGCCATCGCGGAGCAAACGCACCTTGGCGTTGCGGCGGATGGTGCCGTTGGTGATCATGCAACCTGCAATGTTGCCGATCTTGGAACTGCGGAAGATCGTGCGGATCTCGGCGTGACCAAGCTGGATCTCTTCGAACTCCGGCTTGAGCATGCCCTTGAGCGCTGCTTCGATCTCTTCGATGGCGTTGTAGATCACCGAGTAGTAGCGGATCTCGACACCCTCACGGTCGGCCAACTCGGTGGCCTTGCCCTGAGGACGCACGTTGAAGCCGATGATGATCGCGTCAGAAGCTGCCGCGAGCATCACGTTGGTTTCGGTGATCGCACCCACACCACGGTCGATGACGCGCAGGTTGACTTCATCGCCCACGTCGATCTTGGCCAACGAGTCTTCCAGTGCCTCGACCGAACCCGACACGTCACCCTTAAGGATGAGGTTGAGTTCCTGAACGGCGCCCTTCTCCATCGACTCCATGAAGTCTTGGAGGGTACGACGCACCTTGCGACGCGCCTGCATGGCCGCCCGCTCACGAGCTTCACGCTTCTCAGCGATCTGGCGTGCGATGCGGTCATCCTCAACGACCAAGAAGTTCTGGCCAGCGCCAGGCACACCCGAGAGACCCAACACCATGGCCGGACGGGCCGGGTCGGCGCTCTCGATGTTCTCGCCGTGCTCATCGAGCATCGCGCGAACACGGCCGTAGGCCGGGCCGGCAACGATCGAGTCACCCACACGCAAGGTGCCGCGCTGCACCAAGATCGTGGCCACGGGGCCACGTCCACGGTCCAGGTGGGCTTCCACGACGAGACCTTGAGCGTCCTGGTCGGGGTTAGCCCGCAGGTCAAGGCTGGCGTCAGCGGTCAAGACGATCGCTTCGAGCAGCCCTTCAAGGTTGAGGCCAGCCTTGGCGGACACGTCGACGAACATCGTGTCGCCGCCGTACTCCTCGGGCACGAGGCCGTATTCGGTCAACTGACCACGCACCTTGGTGGGGTCAGCATCAGGCTTGTCGATCTTGTTGACCGCGACGACAACAGGCACACCAGCAGCCTTGGCGTGGTTCAACGCCTCAACTGTCTGAGGCATCACACCATCGTCGGCTGCGACGACGAGTACGGCGATGTCGGTTGCCTGAGCACCACGAGCACGCATAGCCGTGAAGTCCTCGTGACCGGGGTTGTCGATGAAGGTGATGCGACGTTCGGTGCCATCAACTTCGGTGACGACCTGGTAGGCACCAATGTGCTGGGTGATGCCGCCGGCTTCCTTGGCAACGACATTGGCGTTACGCAATGCGTCCAGAAGTTTCGTCTTACCGTGGTCGACGTGACCCATGACGGTGACGACCGGCGGACGGATCTGCAGGTCGGTGTCATCGCCTTCGTCGGTGCCAAACTCGAGGTTGAATGAGTCGAGCAGTTCGCGGTCTTCGTCTTCTGGTGAGACAACCTGAACGATGTAGTTGAGTTCCTCACCGAGCAACTCCAACGTTTCGTCGTTAACAGACTCAGTCGCAGTCACCATCTCACCGAGGTGGAACAACATCTGCACCAGCGATGCGGGCTCGACGTTGATCTTCTCGGCGAAGTCGGTCAGTGACGCACCGCGAGCCAAGCGAACGGTTTCACCGTTGCCCTTGCGGACGCGCATGCCGCCAATCGTCGGCGCTTCCATGTTGTCGAACTCTTGACGCTTTGCCCGCTTGGACTTGCGACCACGACGCGAAGGGCCACCTGCGCGACCAAAGGCACCCTGGGTGGATCCGCGTGCACCGGGGCGACCGCCACCGCCTGGACGACCCCCACCACCTGGCGCACCACCGGGGCCTCCGCCACCGGGGGCACCCATGGAGGGAGCACCTGCGTTGAAGCCACCGCGAGCCGGGGCACCAGGTCCGCCACGACCTGCTGGCGCACCTGGACGTCCGGGAGCGCCAGTGCGACCTGGTGCACCTTGACGCCCCGGTCCGGCAGGACGACCGCCAGGTCCCTGACCAAATGCGGACGGGGACTTCGGCATCATGCCGGGGTTTGGGCGAGGCATTCCGTCGCGCGCCGAAGGCGGCCGCGGCGGGCGTTGGTCGTCTTCGACCGGCGGTGGAGCCGTGGGACGGCGACCCATGCCCTGAGTGGAGCTAAAGGGGTTGTTGCCTGGGCGCGGCGCACCTGGTCGGGGCGCGGGCTTGGTCGCCGCATCGGCGGCAGGCGCCTCAGGCTCCGCTGCCGGAGCAGGCTCCGGAGTGGCTACTGGTGCGGCGACGACCTCGGGCTCGACGGCTGGCGCAGCCGCCGGCGCTTTCGGACCGGGACGCGGACCAGGCATAGGCCCTGAAGTCTCGGGCGCCGCCACCGCAGGCGCAGCGCTTTCAACGGGAGCCGCTGCCTTCTTAGCGGGAGCCTTCTTGGCGGCAGCCGCTTCGGCCTTGGCGCGCAGTTCGGCACCAAAGCGGTCTTCAAATTTCTTAACGACGGGTGGTTCGACACTCGACGACGCCGCTTTGACGTACTCACCCATGTCGGTGAGCATCGTGATCACTTCGGCGCTCTTAATGCCGTATTGCTGTGCGAGTTGCGAGACTCGCATCTTTGCTGGGGGGGCCACGTTTTCCTCCTGGTCCTCGACCGGACGTGGCCGGGGACCGTTAGTTGGGTTGCATGCTCATCGCGAAGTACTCATCGCAGGCTCATGAGCTGATGCTCCTGTTTCTTCTCGGTCATTTGGACAAGGCGCTGGGCAGTGCGTTGACGAACGCCACCAACGCAGCCGCATCCAATCCGCTCTGGACCCGAAGGGCCCGAGGAAAGGCTCGGCGACGCACAGCGGCACTCACACACTCGGCCGTGGGGTGCACATGCGCTCCGCGACCAGGTGCCTGTGAGGCTGGATCAGGCACAACTTGGCCAGACTCAGCAACCACACGCAACAACTCAGCTTTGGCAGCACGCTCGCGACAACCCACACAGGTGCGGACTGGGCCGCACACAGGGAAGGGATCGGGGCAAACCACCGCCAGAACCTTATCGTGTCAGGGGTCAGATTCACGAACCGGATATCTGGGGCGGGGGTGAAAAGTCACAAGTAAACCTGTGACTTTCGCACTTAACCCGGGAGATCTCCCCCGCAAAGCGTCAAAGTCACAAGTAAACCTGTGACTTCGACACCACGAAAAACCTAGCTAGCCGGCGCCTCATCCGAGCGAATATCGATGCGCCAACCGGTCAGACGAGCCGCCAGGCGAGCGTTTTGGCCTTCTTTGCCGATGGCCAGCGACAACTGGAAGTCCGGAACAATCACTCGAGCCGACTTGGCGGCCAGATCGACGATCTGGACCTCGTTGACCCGCGCCGGAGACAAGGCATTGGCCACGAACTCAGCCGGGTCGTCGCTCCAGTCAACGATGTCGATCTTTTCGCCGTGAAGTTCGGCCATCACGCTGCGCACGCGCGCGCCCATGGGGCCGATGCAGGCTCCCTTGGGGTTGACGGCGTCGTTGTTGGTGCGCACCGCGATCTTGGTGCGGTGTCCTGCTTCACGAGCGATGGCGGAGATCTCGACGGTGCCGTCGGCGATTTCAGGCACTTCAAGGGCAAAGAGTTTCTTCACCAGGCTTGGGTGGGTGCGCGAAAGCATGACCTGAGGGCCACGCATGCCTTTGCGAACGCTCACCACGAGCGCCTTGATCCGCGATCCGTGGGCGTAGTTATCTCCGGGCACCTGCTCACCTGCGGGCAGCAGCGCCTCAAGTTTGCCGAGGTCAACCATCACGTCTTGAGGGTCGCGTCCTTGTTGGATGATCCCCGAAACGATGTCGCCTTCGCGTCCCGAAAACTCTCCGAACCTCAAGTCGTCTTCAGCATCGCGAAGACGTTGAAGCATGATCTGGCGGGCCGTGGTCGCGGCGATGCGGCCAAATCCATCAGGGGTGTGGTCGTACTCCCCCACCTTCACACCCTCATCGTCGACTTCGCTAGCGAAGACGGTGACGTGCCCGGTCTTGCGATCCAACTGCACTCGCGCCTCGTCAACGCAGCCCGGTGTCTTGTGGTACGCCGTCAGCAGTGCCTGCTCGATGGCGTCGACAAGCACTTCGAAGGAGATGCCCTTCTCGCGCTCCAGCGTCCGCAGGATGCTCATGTCGATATCCATCGTGACTAACCCTTCGTAAATTCGATTTGCACACGCGCCTTGGCAACGTCTGCGTAGGACAGTGATTGTGTGGCCCCATCAACGTCGAGGCTGACAGCGAGGTCATCGCTCTCACCGATGCGCCCCAGCACTTCACTGCCATCTGTGAGCGTGACTTTCACCAGTCGCCCAGCGTTGCGCCGCCAGTGTCTGGGGAGGGTGAGTGGGCGATCGACGCCAGGAGAACCAACTTCCAGCGTGTAGGAACCGCTGCCCATCGCATCACTGGCATCGAGGGCAGCGGAGATGGCTCGGGTTGCTTCAGCCACGGCGTCCATATCGACTCCGCCATCTTTGTCGATGGCCACCCGGACCACGCTGCGTTTGCCTGCGAAGGTCACCTCGACGCCTTCGAGGTCGAGGCCAAGTGCGGCCACTGGTTCGGCCAGGACACCCTGAAGCCGGTCGCGGGTTTGTGAACTACTCATCGCGGCAGCCTCCTTTGTGGTGTTGTTCCCCCTAGCCTATCGGCCCCTGCCAGCCAGGGAGCAATCGAGCACCTGCTCTGCAAGGGCCTAGTATCGCGGGGTGTCGCCTGCCTCGCTGTCTCGCCGCGCAACGCTGACGGCCATTGCGCTCGGGCTGAGCGGATGCTCATTTGAGAAACCCAACCAGCCGAACGCTGCTCAACCCGATTCCGACATTTCGCTGGCATCGCGGGCAGCCGGGGATATTGAGCACGTGCTCGCCCAGCCAATCCCAGCCGCCTTGGCAACGCTGTTGCAAGCACATCTGGGCAAGCTCAGAGCAGCAATTCCCAAAGGCTCCGCAATGCCGCAGGGGCAGACTGCAAGCCCAACCAACGCCAAGAGCCTGCACTCGGCACTGCTGAGTTACATCCCCCAAGCTCGCTCAGGTCAGCTGGCACTCTTGCTGTGCAGCATGGCTGCGGCTCTCGACCAGCAGCAGTTTCGCGGTCCTAACCGCACGCTGAGCCCCATCACCTCTCAGGACACGGTTATGGGGCCCGTGGCGGCACTGCAGACGACACTGGCCGCAGAGCACGCAGCGATCTATGTGCTCAGCGCCTGCGCTGCCCAAACCTCGCGAAGCAAAGACCGGGCGGGCTGGCGACGTTTCGACCAGGCCGTGAGCGCCCACATTCGCCAACGAGATGCCCTCAGCTCGGCCCTAGGAGCCGATCAAGTGCCGGCTGAGCCTGCCTATGCCTTGCCACACATGAAGGGTCCACGTGGGGTTGATACCGCGGCGCAAAGCGTCGAACGTGCTTGCGCAACCACGTACGGCGCTCAACTCGCAGCTACCCCGGGGGATCAGCGCCTTTGGGCTGAGGGTGCTTTGAGGTTGAGCGCCGTACGTCAGTTGATGTTGCGAGGAAGTCCCGAGACCTTCCCCGGCATCGCCTAGACGGTTAACCCGTCTGCTTCATCTTCTCCCATTTTCGAGACGCAAAGTCCCGATTCGCTTGCAGGAAAATGCAGTGCATATACCTGCACCCTCACCACTGCAGAACCTCGAGTACGTCGAGCAACCGGTGCGCAACCGCATCGGGATCACCGTCGGTGTGGCCGCGTTGTTCGACCGGGATATCGCTGTGCGGGATCAAGATTGCCTTCATGCCCAACTGATGGGGACCCCACACATCCTCGAAGAGTCGGTCCCCGACGTAGACGCATCTGGTCGGGTCGCTCACTCCCACCGCTGCCATCGCCGCTCGGAACGCCTCAGGTGCGGGTTTCGTGAAGGGGATCTCGCTGGTGTAAACATCGCCGTCGATAAGGTCCAGCACGCCGTCGCGTTCGAAGAACTCCCGATGCCAATCACGTGGCCAGATGGTGTTTGACAACACGCCCACCTTGATCCCGTGGGAACGCAATGCCTCAAAGAGCGGACGCACCTGTGGGTCGGTCAGTGTGTGAGGCGCCCAGAAGTCTTTGTAGGCGGTGAGCATGGCGGGATCGTGCTCAAGCCCAGCGACATCAAAGAGGTCCTCGACGGTGGCCGACTGCTGGTGATCGCGCGAGCGACCCCACACCACACTGCCAGCCTCGTGGAGCAGTTGCGCGTTGACGACATGCTCATGGTCGCTGGCTCCACGCACTGCCTGCGCAAGCGCCAGCGACTCGGCGTGGAAGTCGATGTCATGCCATTGGGTGAGGGTGCCGCCCCAATCGAAGATGACCGCTTCGATGCTCATCAGATGGTGCTCATGCACCTTGAACGAGCGCCGTGAGGTGGTCTGCAGCTTGGGCAACTTCGACCTCGATGCGCTCGCCGCTGCGCCGGTCGCGCACTTCGACGACACCTTGGGCAAGGCCACGACCGACCGTCACGATGGTGGGCAGGCCAAGGAGTTCGGCGTCTTTGAACTTCACACCTGGGCTGACCTTGGGCCGGTCGTCGTAAATAACCTCGACGCCTCGGGCCACCAACGCACTCGAGAGCGCTTCAGCCGCCTCGAACACCTCAGCCTCTTTGCCCGTGGCAACAATGTGTACGTCGGCCGGCGCCACATTGCGCGGCCAGCACAGGCCCATGTCGTCGTGAGTGTTCTCAGCGATCGCTGCGACCGCACGGGATGGTCCGATGCCGTAGGAGCCCATGGTGACGGTGACAAGTTTGCCGTTCTCATCGAGCACTTGCAGTCCCAAGGCGTCGGCGTACTTGCGACCAAGTTGGAAGATGTGACCCATCTCGATGCCACGAGCACTGCGAAGAACCCCGTTGCGACACGAGGGGCAGGTGTCTCCGTCGCGAACTTCTGCGACCTCGATAAACCCATCGCCGACAAAGTCACGTCCTGCCACCAGGTCAAGCACGTGGCTGCCTGAGACGTCGGCACCGGTGACCCATGCAGAACCTGAGACCACACGGGGATCGAGGAGGTACCTAATCTGTGCGGGCTTGTCGGCACCCAAAGAGCCGGGCCCGATATAGCCCTTGGCCAAAGTGGGTCGGGCAACAAAGTCTTCTTCGCTGAACGGCTCGAAGTCGACACCTTCACCCAGGGACGCCTCGAGGCGCTTGACGTCAACCTCTCGGTCTCCGGGTAGGCCGATAGCAAGGGCGTCGACGGTGCCATCGGGGTAGCGCAACTTGAACACGATGTTCTTCAGTGTGTCGGCGGCGCTCCAGGGTCGATCTGCACGCGGGAATTGCTCGTCAAGGAGAGCCACCAGCGAGTCGATCGTGGGAGTGTTTGGAGTCTGCTCTGCGTGGGCAGGCGCCATGTCGCTGTAGTCAACAGCGGCAGGAACGACCGATTCGACGGCCTCGACGTTGGCGGCGTAATCACACGTCGTGCAACGCACGTAGGTGTCTTCACCGACCTCTGCAGTGGCCAGAAATTCCTCGGACTTCGAGCCACCCATGGCCCCGCTCATCGCCTTGACGATGACGTATTCGAATCCAAGCCGGTCAAAGATGCGCACGTAGGCGTCTCGGTGTGCCTGGTAGGAAACCTCAAGCCCGGCATCGTCAATGTCGAAGGAGTAAGAATCCTTCATCACGAACTCGCGTCCGCGGAGCACTCCGGCTCGGGGCCGTTGCTCATCGCGGTACTTCGTCTGGATCTGGTAAATGCTCAGCGGCAGGTCCTTGTACGACGAATACAAGTCCTTGACCACAAGAGTGAACATCTCCTCGTGCGTTGGCCCGAGGAGGTAGTCGACGCCCTTGCGGTCCTTGAGCCTAAAGATTCCGTCGCCGTAGTCGGTCCAGCGTCCCGTCGCTTCGTAGGGCTCCTTGGGCAAGAGGGCAGGGAAGATGAGTTCCTGGGCGCCCATGTCATCCATTTCTTCGCGGATGATGTCTTCGATGCGACGAAGCACCCGCAACCCCAGCGGCAACCAGGTGTAGATGCCAGGAGCCGCACGTCGGATATAGCCAGCGCGGACGAGCAGTTTGTGGCTCGGCACTTCAGCATCGGCAGGGTCTTCTCGCAGCGTGCGAACAAACAGTGACGACATCTTGAGTACTCGGGCTTTGCTCATAAGCGCACAGGCTAGTTCGCCGACTTGCGATGGTGCGAACTGGTTTCGACTTGCGGTGTATCAAGACCGTCCTTTGCGGCTCCTGAGCAGTCATGACTACTCGCACCGAACTCTTGGTTCCTCGGCAGAGCACACCGACTCGGCTCAACACGCCGTACCTCGAACTCAACCTCGACGTCGCAATCGAGCGCCTCACCCAGTTGCGCCTGGCGCTGCCCGACTCCAAAGTCCACTACGCGGTGAAAGCCAATCCTCACCCAGCGCTGCTTGCGGCACTTTCAGACTCGGGCGCCAGCTTCGATGTGGCCAGCCCGAACGAGGTTCGTGCCGCGCTTTCAGCAGGCGCGAAGCCGTCGGCTTTGGTCTACTCCAACCCGATCAAGCGCGCTGACCACATTGCCGAGGCCCACGCTCTGGGAGTGCGACTCTTCGTGGCAGACAGCCTCAACGAGGTCCGCAAGCTGGCAACTTACGCCCCCGGCAGTGCCTTGCTGGTGCGGATCACCACTAGCGGGGCCGGCTCAGACTGGCCGCTTTCCTTGAAATATGGCTGCTCCCCCGAGCAGGCCATTGAGTTCTTGACTCTCGCCGAGCGGCTTGGACTTGAGGCCGCAGGTGTGAGCTTCCACGTCGGCTCCCAACAACGCGACCCTCGCGCTTGGGCGGCTCCGATCGCGGATGCGGCGGCGATCTTCACTGCGTTGCGTGAACGCGGGCTAAGCCCGTGGCTGCTCGATCTAGGTGGCGGCTTCCCAGCCGAGCACCAAGGCAACTCCAGCCACCCTTCGGCCTACGGCGAAGCCATCGCAGCAGCATTGATCGACTGCTTCAGAGTCGACCAGCCTCGCACCCTGATCGAACCTGGCCGAGGCATCGTGGGTGACGCGGGCACAGTGGTCTCCACGGTTGTCGAAGTGGTTGAGCGCGGCGATGGGCGCTGGGTCTTCGTTGACGCGGGGATCTTCACCGGGATGGTCGAATGCCTCGACGAGGCGATTAGGTACCGCCTGAGCACCTCAGCGATCGGTCCGACCGGACCGTGCATCTTGGCGGGTCCGACCTGCGACAGCGCAGACGTGCTCTACCGGCATGACCCCGTCGAACTGCCACTGTCGCTCCGGGCTGGTGACACCGTGCGCTTTCACTCCGCGGGGGCCTACACCGCTTGCTACTCCACGATCGGCTTCAACGGATTCGCGCCGATGAGCGTCCGGTTGGTCAACTGATGCGACGCCTCGACCAATCCAGCCGTCGGCTGATCATCGCCCACGCGCTCGCCGCGATTGGGATGTCTCTGCCTTGGCCAGTGCTCTTAGTGCTGGTCTGGCATGACACACAAAGCGAGATCTGGCTGGGCATTGCTGGCGCGGCTCGCATGGCCCCTTACGTGTTGTTTTCTTGGTTCGCAGGGCGCATCGGCGACTTCGCGCGCAGAGATCGGGTCATCCGGGTGACCTTGTGGTCGCGATTGGCCCTCTTGGCGTCGATGAGCATCTCCGTCGCCGCCGGCTCGCCCTTGCTGGCGGTGATCTGCGCCTCGCTGGCGGTAGCCACCGCGACTCCAGCCTTCCCTGCGACCGCTGCGGCATTACCGACCATGGCAAGAGTGCACAGCATGCGGGCAACCGAACTGCTCGTCACCGTCGAGGTGGGCTCCTTTGTTGTTGGCCCTGCACTTGGCGGCCTGATGGTCTCAGCTCCAATGCGCCCGATCGCGTTCTTGATCCCAGTGCTTGCCACCGCTGCAGCGCTGTGGGTTATGAAGCCAGTGAGCTGCGAGGTCGATGAAAACAGCTCAGCTACCCCGGCGCCACCGCTAACCCGGGCACTGAAGAGCCCGGGCGTGCGCACAGCACTCGTCGTCGTCAGCGCGATCAATTTTGTGCTGGCTTTCATGGGCGTGGCCCTCGTGAGGGTCGCGGCCCAGTGGTGGAGTCAAGGCGATTGGGCATTCGGATTGGCGACAACTGCCCTGGGTTTCGGCGCCTTTGCCGCCCCACTGTTCGATCTACTCGGGCACGGCCCCTCATCGCGGATTCGAGCCGGGATGGCTGGGTTCGCGCTCTGCATCGCACTTGTGGCCGCAACACCGAGTGTGTGGTTCGCTCTCGGACTGCTGCTACTCGCCGGCGCAGTCTCCACCCACGTCGAGAGCGCAGCAACGGTCGTGCTCCAAGAATCAGTTCCCGATCGAGCCCGCGCCTCAGTGCTTGGACTCGCTGACACTGCCATGGTCGGCGCGGCCATGATCGGGGCCCTGGTGGCACCAACATTGATCAAGGCGACGCCGGTCCCAGTGGTTCTGCTCGGGCTCGGTGGCGTGGCGCTAGCGTGCCTGCTCGCCGTCAAAACCACCGATGCACCCGTCTCTGAACTGCGGATCCCTCACCAACCGGCCCCAAAGCAGATCAGGGGTGCCAACGAGTCAGAAGCGGCTTGCGCTGCGGCCAGCGCCTCGGCTGGCCCGACTCCGGTGGCCAGCAGGGCGTGAACGCGAGTCAGCACGTCTTCAGCGGCCTGATCCCCGATGAGGGCACACGAAGAAATCACTGATTCAGCACCTGCGTGCAGCCAGGCTGCTGTCATCCCCACGGTTTCTTCACCCGAACGCACACTGGCCCGACCGACTTCACAGGCTGAGAGCAACACAACCTTGGGCACTCGTTGGATCTGGTCGATGTCGTATCCAAAGAACGTGCCATCTGCGAGCTCCAACCCAGAGAACAAGGGGTTATCCGGGGCATGTCGACCATGGGCCGCAAAATGAATGACGTCAGTCCTTTGAGCCAAGGCCGTCGCTGCCTGCACAGTGGCCGTTGAGTCAAGCAACAGCTCCCCTGAGCCCCACGCCTGCTGGGAGGAGCGAAGCTCGTGATTGGCCCGCTCCACGCCTGGACCTGCCACGAAGCCGACGACGCGAGAGCGATCACGCACCTGCCCACGCGTTGCCAACCATCTAGTCGCCGATTGCGGCACCGCGATGGGTCGTCCCTCAAAGCCGGGAAGCAACGTCCACGGCGTCCGCGCCAGCACGCTGCTCGGTGTGATCACGAGTCGTCGATCCCCGATGCGGTCAAGCACGGGGGTGACCAGGGTGTTGCCTAACTGGGCCAGGGCTGTGGTTGCGCTTGCTTCCACTACTGAGCGCAGCGAATCAGGCAGGTCGGTGGCAGCCATGTCGAGATCTGCGTGCAAGTCATCGAGTTGGCGATCAAGTTCTTCAAATGCGCCAACGTCGAGGAGTTCTGCCTCATGCGCGGTCACGACTTGGGCATAGATGCGTCCTTGAATTCCGATGTAGGCCACAAAGGCCGCCTCATCAACACCAAGCGCCTCTTGGAGTACTGCGAGCGAGGCGGGCTCTGTGACTTCACCCGACCCTGCACCAAACCATGAGTGCTCACGCACAGAGGCTCGTAATTCCCGCAACCGCTGGCCGGCCTCTGACCGAGGCACTGGCGACGAGATCGTGAGGAACCGGAGTTCGGCTAGCTCAGCGGCCACCACCGGGTCGGCTGGTGGCCGCACCGGGCGCACTCGGTTGACTAAAGTC
>CALMMO010000462.1 GCA_937868455.1 uncultured Marmoricola sp. | reverse complement strand
GGGCGAACTAGTCATTGATCAGCCATTTCTGTTGAATCAGTGCTTGTGAAAATTAGCACAAAGTCAGGCATTGGAACCAATCGAGCTAGGCGGCGTGACCGCTGGTGCGTTGCATGCGCGGCAGCAGCCAGGTGCCTGCCGAGGCAAAGAGCGCACCCGCGACGATGGCGACCAAAGTGATCGGGCGCGGGTACAAACTCACGCCCACTAGCCCAAAGCCAATCAGGGCCACCCACGACCACATGATCAGCACGGCCCGACGTTGGGAGTGACCGATGCCCAGCAACCGGTGGTGCAGGTGCTGCTTGTCGGGGTGGTAGAACATCTCGCCTCGGCGAGTACGACGAATGACCGCCATCACCAAGTCGAGGAACGGGATCATCAAGATCGAGATCGGCAACAGGGCGGGTAAGAACAAGATCCAACTGTTAGATGACTGACCCCACAGGCCCTGGTTGGTGCTGACGTTGCTGAACTGGCCGGTCAAGGTGAGCGCCGAGGCAGCCAGCACCAGACCCAGCAGCATCGAGCCAGAGTCGCCCATGAAGATGCGCGCGGGGAAGAAGTTGTGCGGCAAGAAACCAGCGCAAGCGCCGGCGAGAGCCGCACACAGCACCGCCGAACTGATCGCCAACGTCTCGTCGTTAACCACAGCCAGGGCGTAGGAGAAGCAGAAGAACGCCACCGCGCCGATGCCGACGATGCCGCCAGCCAGGCCATCTAGGCCGTCAACGAAGTTCACTGCGTTGACTGTGCCCACGACTAAGAAGATCGAACCGAGCATGCTCAGCGCTGGGTCGAGCACCATCTGCTCAGAGCCGGAGTTAAACGAATAGAACTGCACTCCGTTGAGCACCAAAAATCCTGCGGCGAGCACCTGTCCGCCCAGTTTGGTGAGGGCATCGAGTTCATAGATGTCATCGAGCACACCGACGGCACAGATGATCGCGCCGGCAACCACCACGACCGCGGCGTCGTGAAACACATATCCACCAGCCAGCGACAAGAACGGCAACTTCAAGGCAACGAGATAGCCCGCAGCCAAGCCGCCGAGCATGGCCACCCCTCCGAAGTACGGAATCGGGATGGCATGCACGTCGCGATCACGCACTTGGGCCACAGCACCGGCCCACCCGGCCAGTTCACGAGCCACCACACACAGCAGGTAACTGATCACCGCGGCGACGAGGAAAACAACGAGGTACTCACGCATCGGCGACCACTTCGGTGGAACCTTCGTCTTCGACTGCCTCATCGGCGTGCCAGTGCCCGCCAGCAGCCAGGACTACGCGGCGAATCTCGTCGGCCTCGATCACGCCTTCGCGCAGAATCCACGCCCCTTCACGGGTGCAGTCAACGATGGTTGAGGCAACCTCACCGGCAGTTGATCCGCCATCGAGCAACACGGCCACTCGCTCCAGCAACATGTCGCTGGCCTGGTCGGCAGTGGTCGCGGCGGGCATGCCTGTCAGGTTGGCCGAACTCACCGCGAGCGGGCCGGTGCGCTTGAGCAGAGTCAACGCGATCTCGTTATCGGGCATCCGAACGGCCACGGTGCCAGCGGTCTCGCCCAAGTCCCAGGTCAACGAAGCCTGCTCTCGGCACACCAACGTCAACGGACCAGGCCAAAACTCCTCAACCAGCGCGTGTGCCCACGCGGGCACTTCGGAGGTGAGAGCCTCCAGGGTCTCGGCAGTGCTCACCAGCACCGGCGGCGGCATTTCGCGCCCTCGGCCCTTAGCGGCCAGCAGGTCGGCGATCGCTGCGGGGCTGAAGGCATCGGCCGCAACGCCGTACAACGTGTCAGTGGGGAAGACGACGAGCTTGCCTTGGTGGATGGCCAGCGCCGCAGCGGAGTAGGCCTGCTCTGCTGTTGCTTCGTCGCTCATGTCGAATCGGGTGCCGCTCACGCCCCTCATCGTGCCAGCCGAGCGGTGACGAACCGTGGACGACCTGCCAAGTCGCGATGATCGCGTACGTCGACCCAACGGTTGGTCTGCAAGAACACCTCGGGAGCACTCACCCCTTGCACGTCGGCATGCTCGGCGCCCACCACTCCCCCGGGCTTGAGCAGCCGGGCGGCAGTGCGCTCCACCACTCGCATCGCATCGAGGCCATCATCACCAGACCACAACGCCAAACTCGGGTCGTGGTCGCGTGCCTCCACCGCCACGCTCTCCCAGGCCTCCATGGGGATGTAGGGCGGGTTTGCGGTCACAACATCGACAGTGCCGTCGAGGTCGGTGAATGCCTCAGCCATGTCGCCAAGCCTGAGGTCCACCTGCGAGTTGAGCACGTTGCGAGCGGCCCAATCGTGGGCTTGGGGGTCAAGTTCCACCGCATGCACGTGGGCGTTCGGCACCTCATCGGCAATGCTCAGCGCGACCGCGCCCGAACCGGTGCACAGGTCGACGACTCTCGCCGAGGGCAATGCCTGGGCCTGCTCGATCGCCCAACCGGCCAGCAATTCGGTTTCGGGTCGCGGCACAAACACACCAGGACCAACCGCGAGTTCGATGTGGCGAAACGCTGCGGTGCCGGTGAGGTGCTGCAGCGGCTCGCGCTCGCTGCGGCGGTTGATCAGAGCCTCGAACTCATCGCTGTGAGCGGCCGCGACCTCATCGATGAGGAACAACCCCGATCGAGGAACCCCAAGAACGTGGGCGAGCAGGACGCTGGCGTCGTACTCAGGAGAGGCGACGCCGGCCAACGCTAGCTGCGCTGCTGCCTGGCGAAGCAACTCGCGAGGAGTCACTCCAGAGCCTCAAGGCGCGCAGCCAGGTCAGCCTGCACGCAGCTTTCGATGACGGGCTCAAGGTCTCCATTGAGCACGTGATCGAGGTTGTATGCCTTGTAGCCAGTGCGGTGATCGGAGATGCGGTTTTCGGGGAAGTTGTAGGTGCGAATGCGCTCGCTGCGGTCAACCGTGCGCACCTGCGACTTGCGGGCATCGCTGGCCTTCGCGTCGGCCGCCTCTTGAGCAGCAGCCAGCATGCGCGAACGCAAGATGCGCATCGCAGACTCTTTGTTCTGCAACTGCGACTTCTCGTTTTGGCAGCTCACCACGATGCCGGTCGGCACGTGAGTGATTCGCACCGCAGAGTCAGTGGTGTTGACGCTTTGCC
>CALMMO010000461.1 GCA_937868455.1 uncultured Marmoricola sp. | reverse complement strand
TTCTTGGCGCTGACCCGCGCCCTTCGTGTGCGTGAAGTGGGCGAGATTGTGGCGACATTGACAGGCCGATTAGGACGCCGCTAGTCCCATTGGGGCATGCCAGCCACTGGGATGGCCCCCTAGGATGCAAGTCGAAGAGAGGGGCCAGGTCGTGACGCGCTCGATGCATCCAGGAATGCTGCTGGGCGATCGTTACCGACTCGACGATCTGCTCACCGACATCGGCGGAGCTCGCTTTTGGCGGGCCACTGATCAAGTGCTCGACCGAAGCGTCGCCGTACACACCGTCAGCACTGATGACCCGCGCGCCGAGACGTTGCTAACTGCCGCCCGCCAAGCAGCCACGATCACCGACCCCCATGTGTTGAAAGTCCTTGATTGTGACGCCACTGAATCATCCGCGTGGGTCGTCAACGAATGGGGTCGAGGCGCCTCTCTCGACGTTTTGATCGCCGAGCAGGGTTTGCCCAGCAACCGCGCTGTGTGGTTCGTCAGTGAGATCGCCGATGCGATGTCTCGAGCCCACGCCCGAGGCCTGGCTCACGGGCGACTCTCGCCCGAAAACGTGATGCTCACCGAATCAGGCTCGGTCAAGATCATTGGCTTTGCCACCGATGCGGCGTTGCATCCGGTTGGTGCCGGCGAATCGGGGAACTACCCCGGTGCCGACCCGATCCGCAGAGACGTGCGTGACTTAGGTGCGTTGCTCTACTGCGCGCTAGTCGGCTCGTGGCCCGGGGCTTCTGTTTCCTCAGTGCGCGCAGCCCACCGAGACAGTCGTGGTCCATTGCGGGCTCGCCAGATCCGCGCCGGTGTGCCCCGCGAGCTCGATGCGATCTGCGACCGCGTACTTTCGACTCATCGCACGCACGACCGCATCGATAGTTCGCGAGAACTGCTGGCTGCGCTGAGCAAGTACGCCGGCACTGCGCCTCCCCCTGAGGCGGTGCCACTTGAATCGATGCCGGAGTGGGATGCGCCTGAGCCGACCGCCCCTTTGCCTGCCGAGATCACCGAGATCACATCACCGCCCACGACCATCGCTGCGGCTGCTGATCCCTTTGACTGGACCGAGGGGATGACCAACGAGCACGACATCCCAGCCCCACCGGCTCCCCAGCCTCAGGCGGGACCTGATCGCCCTCTCTTTGCCCCTGAGGGCACTCGACGTACTCCAAAACCGGGCGCACCTGCACCCACCGAGCCCAGCTTCTTGGAGCCAGCCCCACCAGCTCCGGCCCCTGAACTCATCGACTCCGGGTGGCCCTTCGCGCAGACCAGCGCCGAGACCGAGTTTGAGGAAGCTCCCCCTCGCAACTGGCTGCGGGGCCCGCTGTTGGTTGGTCTCGCACTGGCCCTGGTCATCGCTGGTCTGTTGATCTGGAAGCTGAGTTCTGATCCGGCCACGCCATCGGGATCGCAGGGACCTGACAAGCAAAGCTCTGGTGGAGCTTCCGCTCAGATTGAGATCCAGAAGGTGCGTGATTTCGATCCTGAGGGTGATCCGCAAGAAGAAAACCCTGATCAGGCCAAGTTTGCGATCGATGGTGACCCGAGCACCGGGTGGTCAACCGTGACTTACAAGCGCCGTCCGGATTTGGGCGGGCTCAAATCAGGAGTCGGCCTCATCCTCGACTTAGGGACGATTCAGAGAGTTTCACGAGTCGAGTTGGACCTCGTCGGTTCGCCCACCTCGGTCAGCATCTTGGCGGCCCCCACCGACTCCGGCACACCTGAGTCCCTTGACGCTTTGGTCACTGCAGGTGAGGCCAAGGTGAGCACCAAGGCCGACATCAAGCTCGACACCGCCGTGCGGACGAGATACCTCGTGGTGTGGCTGACCAAACTGCCCGCTGTGGGCGGTGGCTATCGCGGCGCCATCAACGAGGTGCGCGCATGGAGTTGAGCGACGGACCGCTCAGTGATGCCCAACTGATGGCGGCTCACCAAGCAGGCGATGCTGAGGCGTTTGGTGAGTTGTTCCGACGCCACCGTGACCGCATGTGGGCCGTGGCGCTGCGCACCTCAGGCAACCCCGAGGACGCCGCTGACGCCCTTCAAGACGCCATGGTGTCGGCATTTCGCCGTGCTGATTCCTTTCGCGGTGACTCGGCTGTCAGCACCTGGCTGCACCGGATCGTGGTCAACGCCTGCCTTGATCGGATGCGCCGAGCCAAGGTGCGTGCCGCGCAGCCCTTGCCAGATGACCTTGAAGAGTCGGCTGCACGCGGCCAACTGCTTGCGGCCCCCACTACTGATTCACCGGAGAGCCAGGCCGAGCAGTCCGACGTACGACGCCGCCTCTTGCACGCACTCGACCAACTCAGCGCTGAACAGAAAGCCGCTCTGGTGCTTGTCGACATTCAAGGGATGAGCATCGACAAAGCTGCCGACGTGCTCGAATGCGCCCCGGGCACCGTGAAGAGCCGCTGCTCGCGTGGTCGACATCGTCTCGCGGAGTTGCTGGGCGGTTCGCGAGCCGCTTTTGAGGGTGACTCGCCTCACGGAACCTCACCTGCCTCGCGCGCGTCCAAGAGTGTGCCCTCAGCCCCGACCCATGCCCGAGGAGGTGACCAGTCATGACCGATCCGACCCCAACTGATGACCTGTCTGAAGACGAGATTGCCCAGTTGTTGGCCTCCCTTGGTGATGTCGGTCCGACTCCTCCTGAGGTCGTGGCGCGCCTCGATGCAACCTTGGCTGAACTCGCCGCGCCATCAGCGCCAGTTGTCTCGTTGGCTGCGCGGCGCAACCGTCGTCGTACCGCATTCTTGGGGGCTGCTGCTGCCTGCGCCGCATTGGCGCTTGGCGGGGTTGTGATCTCCCAGCAGCACCATGGAGCCGCCAGTGATGCGAGTGGCGGAGGTGGTGACCCGATGGCGACCAGCGCACACGATTCGACTCAAGCTGAAAGCCAATTGAAGGCCGTAGCACCGTCGGTGGATCGCTCCACCATGCGACAAGTGGCTTTGGATGTGGTGGCGGCGTCGTACTCACGTCGGGCGGCCCTCCAGGCAGAGTGCCCGGGCGTATCAGTGCCAAAGAAGGCGATCGTCGAACCCATGGTCTTTGAAGGCCAAGACGCCACCATGCTCATCACCGGACGCGCGCCTCGACACGCAGTGATTTATGCCTGCGGCAGTGGCTCGGAGTTGGTGTCCTTCGACTTCCGGGTGCGATAGGCCTCTGCCAGGCCGCACCGGCGCGGTGGTGCGAGTTGGGGAATACCAGCCGCCTAAGATCGGTTGTCCAGACTTCCGCACCCAACTTTCAGGCAGGTTTGCTATGCCCCGCAATGTGATCATCATCGGCTCCGGGCCTTCTGGCTACACCGCAGCGGTGTACGCCGCCCGCGCATCCTTGGAGCCGCTGGTCTTCGAGGGCTCAGTGACCGCAGGTGGTGCACTGATGAACACCACTGAGGTTGAGAACTTCCCGGGGTTCCGTGACGGCATCATGGGTCCGGCGTTGATGGATGAGATGCGCGCCCAAGCCGAGCGGTTTGGTGCCGAACTCATTGCTGATGACGTTGTTGAAGTTGACCTCACCGGCGACATCAAGATTGTCAAGACGATGGATGCGACGTACGAAGCTCGCGCGGTGATCTTGGCGACCGGTTCTGGCTACCGCAAGCTCGGCCTGCCCGACGAGGACCGACTCTCGGGCCACGGTGTGTCGTGGTGTGCCACGTGCGACGGCTTCTTCTTCCGCGACCAAGAGATCGCGGTTGTTGGTGGCGGCGACTCAGCTGTTGAAGAGGCCACCTTCTTGACGCGATTCGCCACGACCGTGCACCTGATCCACCGTCGCGGCGAACTGCGCGCCTCCAAGATCATGGCTGAGCGCGCGGCAGCCGACCCGAAGATCAAGTTCCAGTGGAACAGTGAAGTTGCCGCTATCCATGGTGACCCCAAGCTGACCGGCATCACCTTGCGTGACACCGAGACTGGAGCCGAGCGCGAACTCCCCGTCACGGGTCTGTTCATCGCCATCGGTCACGACCCTCGCTCTGAACTCCTCGCTGGCCAGGTCACCCTCGACAACGATGGCTACGTCATCGTCGACCACCCCTCCACAGCCACGAACCTCCCCGGAGTGTTTGCCTGTGGTGACCTGGTTGATCACCACTACCGTCAAGCCATCACCGCCGCCGGCACCGGATGTGCCGCCGCACTCGACGCCGAGCGCTACCTAGCCGATTTGGACCACAAGGGCGCCTGAGCCCGCCTCTTTAAGGAGAAACACATGTCCGACGTACAGTCCGTCACCGACGCCACCTTCGCCGACACCGTCTTGCTGAGCGAGAAGCCCGTGCTTGTGGACTTCTGGGCCGAATGGTGCGGCCCCTGCCGCCAGATCGCCCCGGTTTTGAACGAAATCGCGGCCACCTACGGCGACAAGATCACCGTCGTGAAGATGAACGTTGATGAGCAACCCCAAACCGCCGCTGGCCTCGGGGTCATCGGTCTGCCCACTGTCGCGGTGTTCAACAAGGGTGAGATGGTCAAGAACCTCGTTGGCGCCAAGCCGAAGTCGATCTACCTCAAAGAGTTGGCCGACTTCATCGGCTGACGCGGGTGTAAAAGTCACAGGTTTACTTGTGACTTGGTCGCTTTGCGGGGAGATCTCCCCGGTCAGGCGCCAAAGTCACAGGTTTACTTGTGACTTTGACACCTCCAGATTCGCCACCGGACGCGCCACAACCCCCCGCAACCGATCCAGCGCTTCCTCCAGTTCGCTTCGCCAGGTCAGCGCTGTGCGCAGGTCCATCCGCATCCGTGGGTTGCGTGAGTGGGCGCGCAGAGTCCGGAACCCGACCGCGAGCAGAAACTCCGAAGGAATCACGCATTCAGCGGAGGCGTTGCCCCGCGTGTCACCAAACGCCTCCACGGCTTTGATCCCTCCGCGTTTGATCAGGTCGCGAGCCATTGCTTGGACGAGCATTCGCCCGACTCCGTGACCTTCGAACTGTGGAGCGACTCTTAGCGAGACCATCAGCACCGCGTCAGGTGAGACCGGTGAGGTGGGGAAACTTCCTGCCGCCGGCACCATCACGGGCGGGGCATAGATCACCTGTCCGGCGACGTCTCCGTCGATGCGCAGCACGCGCCCGCATGAGCCCCAATCACGCAAGACCTGGCTCACCCAGCCGCTGAGTTCTTCGGTTTGGGCACACGAGTCGAGGGTGCGGCGTCGTACGCCATCGACCTGCCATCTGGCACATGTGTGGCAATTTCCGGCTAAATCGGGCAGGTCATCAAGGGTGATTCGTGAGGTATGGCGTCCCATGTGATCACCCCAACAATGAATCTCGGGCCCGGATGCTTCATCCTAGGAGTCATGCCCTCAGAGTCCACCCCGTCGACGCAACACCGGTTCGCCGGTCGATTGGACAATTACGTCGACCGTTATGCCGCTCGCACCAAGGGCATGACCGCCTCTGAGATCCGTGCACTCTTTGCCGTCGCCTCGCGTCCTGAGGTTGTGTCATTGGCTGGTGGGATGCCCAACATTTCGGGACTTCCGCTCGATGTGGTGGCCTCTGGCATCGACACCATCGTGCGCGAGCACGGCACTGTCGCGATGCAGTACGGCTCTGGACAAGGCGATGCCCGACTGCGCGAGCAAATCTGTGACGTCATGGCCCTGGAAGGCATCCACGCACACCCCGATGACGTTGTGGTGACCGTTGGGTCGCAACAAGCAGTTGACCTCGTGACTCGCATCTTTTGCGACCCAGGTGATGTCGTGATTTGTGAGGCGCCGTCGTACGTCGGTGCCCTGGGGGTCTTTCGGGCCTACGAATGCGACGTCGTGCACGCGCAGATGGATGGCGAGGGGCTGATCCCTGAAGCACTTGAGCAAGCCATCGTGGCCACCAAGGCATCGGGTCGGACGATCAAGTTTTTGTACACCATCCCGAACTACCACAACCCCGCCGGCGTCACGATGACAGACGAACGACGGCAA
>CALMMO010000460.1 GCA_937868455.1 uncultured Marmoricola sp. | reverse complement strand
ATCTTTAGGTGCTTCATCCAGGGTGGGCAAGAAGTCCACCAGTTCCTCAGTCGTGCGGTGCGGCGCCATGGGCCTCACTGTAGATTGGCGCCTCGTGAGACTGGTCGTTGCCCGTTGCCAAATTGACTACGCCGGGCGGCTAACTGCCCACCTGCCGATGGCGACGCGGGTGTTGATGCTCAAGGGCGACGGCTCGGTGCTGGTGCATTCGGACGGTGGGTCTTACAAGCCGCTGAACTGGATGAGCCCACCGTGCACCTTCCGCGAAGGACTGTCAGAGGACGGCACGCTGGAATGGACTGTCACCGCAACCAAGAGTGATGACACTTTGCGGATTGCGATCGAGGAAGTGATTCACGATTCGACTCACGACCTCGGCGTCGACCCGGGCCTGCAAAAGGATGGGGTCGAGAAACACCTGCAGGTGCTGTTGGCTGAACACCCCGAGTCCATTTCGCCAGGCCTGACACTGGTACGGCGCGAATACCCCACCGCCATCGGCCCCGTCGACTTGATGTGCCGCGACGAATCGGGCGTGTCAGTTGCCGTGGAGATCAAGCGACGCGGCGAGATCGACGGCGTGGAGCAACTCACCAGGTACCTCGAACTGCTTAACCGCGACACCCTCCTCACCAGCAAAGGCCCCGTGCGCGGGATCTTTGCCGCCCAGGAGATCAAACCCCAAGCCAGGGTGCTCGCCGAGGACCGCGGGATTGCCTGTGCCCTCGTGGATTACGACGCGCTTCGCGGGATGGACGACTCCGAACACCGGCTGTTTTAGGGGCCCTGAAGTTTCACCGGGTACCCGGTGAAACTGGCGCTTCCCATGTGAAACTTCACATGGGAAGCGCCAGTTTTCCATGGGAAGTTCCCCCCAAAAACCTCACTCCACCAACCCAGCACGAAGCGCCGTTGCCGACTCGAGGATCTCCTCGCGTAAGAACTCCAACCGCTCATTGACCTCAGCGAGCGCATCGGGTTCGACGAGGTGTCCGTTAAGCGGGTGCAGCACGAGGTCATTGAAACTGCCCATCCCGCCGAACAGCGAGAGCACGGAGTCGAGCCCGTTTCCGCCGTACGCATCGACCCTTGCAAGGCGCCCCACGAGGATGCCGGCCCACTCCATCTCGCCACACGACTCCAGCAACCCGACGGTCACAGCAACTGCCCCCTGGAGCCGCGCCCATTCACGCTCGAAATCCACGGGCTAGGCAGAACCTTCCACCAGCGCCTTCAGTGCGGCCATGGCGCCCTTGGTTTGATCGGGCAGCTGTCGAGAGATCACCGGAGTGAGCAACTTGCCGAGGAAGCCTTTGGCCTCGATGTCGATGGTGTGAGTCAACGAAGTGGTGCCAGCAGCCTCACCGGGAGCGAGCGCGAAGTCCACGCTCACGTTCATCATCGAGTCGGTGAACTTGTTGGTGAGCCGCTGGTTGGCCGCGAAAGCCACGACCTCGCCATCCATAACCCCTGATTGGCGGCCCTGGGTGTAGTGGTACCTCAACTTCGTGCCCACACCCACCGGCCCGTCACTGAGTTTGTCGAGCTGGGTGCACCGGGCCAGCCACTCAGGCGTGCGGGCAACATCCTCAAGCACGGCGAAGATCGACTCGGGGGCAGCATTGACAGTTTCGGTGTGCGAGTAGCTAGGCATCGCACCACTGTGACGCCTCAGCCGAAGATCTACAAGGCCCAGGCAACTGGTTGGATGGGGTCCATCATGGAGATCTTTCACATCGCGACGCTCGCCGACTGGAGCAAAGCGACCAAGACTGGGCGCTACTCCACCTCCACCCTGGGCCGCACGCTGAAGCAAGAGGGGTTCATTCACGCCTCGCGGCGCGACCAGGTGCAAGGCGTCCTTCGCAGGTACTACGGCGCCGTCAGCGAACCGTTGATCATCTTGAAGATCAACCCTGAATTGCTCGGCTGCGAGGTGAAAGAGGAGGTCGTCGGCAAGGAGACCTACCCCCACATCTACGGCCCGATCCCGGTCGCGGCAGTCACCCAAGTCACTGCGCTCAAGGCAGGCAACCGCGTGCCGGGGGTCCTCGAACTATGGCTAGGTGATGCCTTCAAGCGCATGGGCTGGGCCGTCTTCGCCATGTTCATGGCGCTGGGTGGCGCCCGACTTGGCGCCGCACGAATCCCCGAATGGGGTGCCGCGATCGGCGCGATTGGCGGCCTGGCGCTCGGGGCGTTGCTGGCTTGGCTCGTCGTACGACGAAAGCACTAACCCACTACAACCCGTTCTTGGCTCGAATCACCTCAACGATGCCCGCCATCGATTGGGTCAGTGAGAAGTCCTTGGGCGTGAACACCGCAGCAACTCCCAACTCCTTCAACTTCACCGCGTCGGAGGCAGGGATGATGCCGCCCACGATCACCGGCACGTCGTCGATGCCGGCCGCCTTCATCTGATCGAGTACGTCGGGCACAAGCTCCATGTGCGACCCCGAAAGGATCGAGAGCCCGATGCAGTGAACGTCCTCGGCAACGGCAGCGGCAACGATCTGGTCAGGGGTCAGACGGATGCCTTGGTAGACCACTTCAAAGCCCACATCGCGGGCCCGCACAGCCACTTGCTCTGCACCGTTTGAGTGTCCATCGAGGCCTGGCTTGCCAACCAGCAAACGCAGTCGACCACCAAGTGCCTGACCGGTCGCCGAAACGGCTTCACGCACGGCAGCGAGTTCAGCGCCAGCTTCCACTGGGCTAACGGCTCCGGCCACACCCGTGGGAGCCCGAAACTCCCCGAACACTGAGCGCAGGGTGCCTGCCCACTCCCCCGTGGTAGCCCCTGCTCGGGCCGCCGCCAAGGTGGCGTGCATCAAGTTGGCGTCGGTTTTGGCAGCAGCGGCCAGATTGGCAAGTGCCTCTTCGACCCCTTGATTGTCACGGGCCGCCTTCCACTGGTTGACCGAGGCAAGTGCGTCGGCTTCGGCGGCGGGATCGGCGGTCTGGATGGCCGAATCGAGGTCGGCCGTCAAGGGCGACGCCTCGGTCGTGGTGAAGCAGTTGAGTCCCACCACCTGCTCCTGACCACTCTCAATGCGAGCCCGGCGCTCAGCATGAGCGCTCACCAGGGCCTGCTTCATGTAGCCCGACTCAACTGCCGCGATCGCCCCACCCATTGCTTGGACTCGGTCAATCTCGGCACGCGCCTCGCTGCACAACTGATCGACTTTGGCCTCGATGACCTTGGAGCCTTCGAAGATGTCGTCGTACTCCAACAGATCTGACTCATAAGCCAAGACCTGTTGCAACCGAAGCGACCACTGCTGGTCCCAAGGACGCGGTAAGCCGAGGGCTTCGTTCCAGGCCGGCAACTGGACCGCGCGAGCGCGAGCATCTTTGCTCAACGTCACGCCTAGCATCTCCAACACGATCCGCTGCACGTTGTTTTCTGGCTGCGCTTCGGTGAGGCCCAGGGAGTTGACTTGGACGCCGTACCTAAAGCGCCGCATCTTCTCGTCCTGCACCCCATAGCGCTCGCGGGTGATCTCATCCCACAGTCGCACAAAGGCCCGCATCTTGCAGGTCTCCTCGACGAAACGCACTCCGGCGTTGACGAAGAAACTGATGCGGCCAACGACCTTGTCGAAGTCGGCTTCGCTGACCTGACCGGAGTCCTTGACCTGGTCGAGCACCGCAATCGCCGTGCACAGCGCGTAGGCCAACTCCTGCACCGGCGTCGCCCCAGCCTCTTGGAGGTGGTAGCTGCAAATGTTGATCGGGTTCCACTTCGGAATCTCGTGCACCGTGTACGCGATCATGTCGGCGATCAGGCGCAGCGAGTGCTCGGGGCCAAAGACATAGGTGCCTCGGGAGAGATACTCCTTGATGATGTCGTTTTGGGTCGTGCCCGCCAGCAAGTGGGCGACCTCCTGAGGAGACATCTCGGGGTTCTGCTCCTCGGCCACCACCTGATACATCGCCAAGAGCCACATTGCGGTGGCGTTGATCGTCATCGAGGTGTTCATCTCCGCAAGTGGGATGCCCTCAAATAGGCGTCTCATTTCACCTAGGTGCGGGATCGGCACCCCTACCTTGCCGACTTCGCCACGGCTCAAGGGCGAGTCAGGGTCATAGCCAGTCTGGGTGGGCAGATCGAAGGCAACCGAGAGGCCGGTCTGCCCCTTGGCCAAGTTGGTGCGGTAAAGCTGATTTGATGCGGTGGCCGTCGAGTGGCCGGCGTACGTGCGCATCACCCAGGGGCGGTCTTTGACGCGATCTGTCATGAGTCGAGGCTACGGTGCGCGCTCGGGCGCCGGAACCACTCTAGGGCGGGAGATCGGTCACACAGCGGGTTCAAGCTCGAGCCGAGGACGCACCCCAGTGACATGGAGCATTCGACGTACTCTTGGTCCACACCCTCGCAAAATCAACCGATGCCCGCCTCGCTGTGCAGCGATCGTGGCCGCCACCAGCATGCGCAGAGCCGACCCATCAAGCCACTCACAACGAGTCAGGTCCAGCACCGTGTCGTGATCAGTGACGTGGCGATAGACCTCGTCGCGGGTGGCGGTGAGAGAGCGTACGTCGAGCGGGCCAATCACCGTGATCGTCGCAGCCTCTGTGTGCACCGCGGTGTCGTGGCTCATATCTCCTAAGACGCGCTGGGCTCAGGATCGGTTGCCTTCCTGGTCTCATCAATTGTCCGCCGAACCGTAGGCTGAACCTATGGTCAACCTAACCCGCATCTACACCCGCACTGGCGACGGCGGCGAGACTCGCCTCGGTGACATGAGTGTGACCACGAAACTCGATCCGCGTCTCGATGCCTACGCGACAGTTGATGAAGCGAACGCCCATCTTGGAGTGGCCTTGGCCCATGGCGGAATCGATGATGACGTGGCTGCCGTGCTCACCCAGATCCAAAATGAGCTCTTCGACGTGGGTGCTGACTTGTGTACGCCGGTCGTGGCTGACCCCGAATACCCTCCCCTGCGCATCGAACAGTCCTACATCGATCGACTCGAGTCGTGGTGTGACCACTACAACGAGTCGCTGCCGACACTGCGCTCGTTCATCCTCAATGGAGGTTCGCTTGCCGCAGCCAACTTGCATGTGGCTCGCGTCGTCGTACGCCGCGCGGAGCGGGCGGCCTGGGCCGCCAACGCTGCGCACGCTGAGTCGATGAATCCGCTCACTCTCACCTATCTGAACCGACTGTCAGATCTGCTGTTCATCTTGGCTAGGTATGCCAACCGTGAGCAGGGTGACGTGTTGTGGGTGCCAGGCGGAGAACGCTCTTAGGCCCCAAACTGGGTCCACTTCCCATGCAAAACTTGCGCTTCCCATGTGAAGTTTCACAGGGGAAGCGCAAGTTTCACCGGGTACCCGGTGAAACTTCCCGCGCGGAAGGCGCAACCACAGCCGCAACCAGCAACACAAAGCACAGCACCAACAGCGCCCGCAATAGCCCAATGTGGTCCCCCAGGAAACCCAGGGTGACCGGACCCAACAGGAACGCTCCGTAGCCGATCGTCGCCACGACGGAGACTCGCGCGGCAGCCTTGGATGGCTCATCCCCAGCGGCTGACATGCCGATCGGGAATCCCAGTGAGGCGCCCAGTCCCCACGCCAAGACGCCCGCAATGACCACAGGCGCAGAACCACCGAACACAACCGCTAGGACGCCACAGGCGGCAAGTGCGATCGTGCCCCACAACACTCGCACTCGGCCGTATCGATCCAAGAACACTGGCCCGACCAGTCGTCCCACCGTCATGGCAGACAGGAAGGTGGCGTAGCCCAACACTGCGACCCATTCCGCGACGCCGTAGCCGTCTTTGAGCGCAAGGGCCAACCAGTCGTTGGCCACGCCTTCTGTCATCGCCAACGCCAGCACCATGACTCCTAGCGCCAAGGTGCGTGGCTCCAGCCAAGCTTTGAGGGCACCGTGCCCTTCGGAGTCACCGATGTCGTCTGCAGGCACGAAGCTGCGCGTGGACCGCCACCCTACGGCGAGTACGGCGAGAGCGACCGGCATCAGGTGCAACGGCATCGGCACGTCCATTCGACTAGCCAGCACCCCGAGTCCAGCTCCCACCATGGTGCCCGAACTGAACCCGGCGTGGAATCTGGGCATGATGGTGCGGTTCAACTCCCGCTCGACTGCTGATGCCTCGACGTTCATGGCAACATCCCACACGGCGACTGCGCTACCGATCATGAACAAGCTGATGCCCACCAGCACTGGTGAGCGGATGAGTGCACCGATGCTGAGCCCGCTCAAGCCAACGGTGCACTGCACCATCCCCCAGCGCACCACGGTCGCGGCACTCCAGCGGTGGACCATCCCGCCAGCCAGTGGGAGGGCTAACAAAGACGCCCCCGCCGCGCACAGCAGGAGCCAACTCAATGTGGTGTTTGTCAGGTCGAGTCGGCGACGAAGCAGCGGCAGTCGCGAGATCCAGGTCGCGGTGACAAGGCCGTTAAAAATGAAGCACGCCGCGACGGCGCGGCGTGGATCGGGTGTCACTTAGGCAATCCCGTGCCAGGTGGAGAGGCTTCTAGCCAGGCTTGAAATCCGGTCAACGATGCTGGG
>CALMMO010000459.1 GCA_937868455.1 uncultured Marmoricola sp. | reverse complement strand
TGCGCTTCCCCTGTGAAACTTCACATGGGAAGCGCAAGTTTTCCATGGGAAGTACCGCCCTTTCGAGCCCACTTTGACGTACGGCGAACGACGTACTCCCCCGAAGCTGAACCCCGGATTGGTCTAGGCAATCGCGTGGTGCAACGCCACGATGCCGCCGGTGAGGTTGCGCCACTTGGTCGCTGTCCAGCCTGCGGCGGTGATGCGGTCAGCGAGACCTTGTTGGTCGGGCCAAGCTCGGATCGATTCGGCGAGGTAGACGTACGCATCGGGTGATGAGGAGACGGCTCGCGCAACTGGTGGGAGCGCCTTCATGAGGTACTCCAAATAGACGGTGCGGAAAGGTGCCCACGTGGGGGTGCTGAACTCACACACCACAAGACGCCCGCCAGGCTTGGTCACTCGACGCATCTCGCGCAAGCCAGCATCGGTGTCGACGATGTTGCGCAGCCCAAACGAAATGGTGACGGCATCAAAGGATGCGTCGGCGAAGGGGAGCTTCGTTCCGTCGCCTGCGGTGAACATCAGGTGCGGCTTGGCCTGCTTGCCCACCTGCAACATGCCGATGGAGAAATCGCAGGGCACGACCTCGGCCCCAGCATCGGCGAACGGCTGGCTCGAGGTGCCGGTTCCCGCCGCAAGATCCAAGACCCGCTCCCCCGGGAGTGGTTCGACCGCGTTGATGACATCGCGCCGCCAGCGGCGGTCTTGCCCCAAGGACAAGATGTCGTTGGTGATGTCGTAGCGCTTGGCAACGTCGTTAAACATTGCCTGCACTTCGGCAGGCTTCTTGCTCAGGTCAGCGCGGGTCACGCGCAGCAGCCTAACCAGCACCATGCCTGGCCTTGAAATGCGCGGCGGCTCCCAACGTGACCCATCCCTCAGCGTGATCCACCCCGCTCCGAGTGACAAATCGCCCGGACTGGTGACTAGGCTGCCCCGGTGACCAGTGCAGTTGAGGGGGCTAGCCCACCTATCCCGCTGGTTATTCGCACTACCGAAATCGCCGATCCGGGCTCACTGCTGACCTTGCTGCCAGATCGCTCCGACACCTTCGCCTGGCTGCGTCGAGCCGAAGGCTTTGTGGGTTGGGGAGTCGCGGCGCGGGTTGAAACAAATGGAGCCGATCGATTCGTTGACGCCGCTGCCTGGTGGCGCGACCTGATCGCGGTCGCCGAGGTCGACGACCAGGTGAACACCCCTGGCAGTGGCTTGGTGTCTTTCGGCAGTTTCGGATTCGCTCAAGAACCTGGATCCTCGGTGCTCGTCGTACCTGAGGTCATCATCGGTCGACGTGCCGGCACCGCCTGGGTGACCACCATTACGCCAGCTGGGCAAAGCCCGGTCGGAGGCTATGAGCCACATGTTGGTCCGGCGGCGCGGGTGCCCCAAGAAGTCACCTACGCAGATGGGGCTCTGAGCGGCGCAGCCTGGGAAAGCGTCGTGGCCGACGCGGTTGCCCGAATCAACGCGGGCGATCTCGACAAGGTCGTGCTGGCTCGCGACCTCATTGCGACGGCGAAGGCACCCATCGATGTTCGTTGGCCGCTCCAGCAACTCGCGGCTCACTACGAGACCTGCTGGACCTTCCATGTCGAAGGCATGTTTGGTGCCACCCCTGAGATGTTGGTACGGCGCGAAAAGGGCCTGGTGACCTCACGCGTGCTGGCTGGCACCATCCGGCGCACCGGCGATGACGATCGCGACCTGGCTCTGGCAGCCACGTTGGCGCGTTCGTCAAAGGACCTTGAAGAACACGAGTACGCCGTGCGCTCAGTCGCCGACGCGCTCGCGCCGTACTGCGACTCGATGAACTTGCCTGACGCGCCGTTCGTGCTCCACCTGCCCAACGTGATGCACCTGGCCACCGATGTGACTGCCGTGATCCATGACGGCATGGCTGGGGCGAACGTCCTCGACCTGGCTGCAGCTCTGCACCCATCTGCTGCAGTGGGCGGCACCCCCACCAAAGCTGCGGTGGCCTTGATCGAGGAGATCGAGGGGATGCCTCGCGATCGTTACGCCGCCCCGGTTGGCTGGATGGATGCCAGCGGCGATGGCGAGTTTGGCATCGCCTTGCGCTCTGGCTTGTTGACCGGCAATTCCGTGCGCCTCTTTGCGGGCTGCGGCATCGTGGCCGATTCCAACCCCGAGGACGAACTTGCTGAGGCGATGGCGAAGTTCGTCCCCGTCAGAGACTCACTCGGCGGCTAACCACCACCCACCCGCCGCACATGCGACACGATGGCCCTATGAGCACCTCCACCAGCACCTGGGACATGGGCGATCCCGCCTTCAGCACTACCTCGGCTGCGGTGCATGCAGCTCGCGAAGAGCAGTGGTACGTCGAAACAACGTGGGGTTGGGCTGTCTTGAGGTACTCCGAGGCCAGCGCCTTGCTGAAAGACCGCCGCTTCGCGCAAGGCAACGGGCGGTGGCCCGAGCAAAACGGCATCCACTCTGGGCTCTTCCACGACTGGTGGAAGCAGGTCCTGCTCAGCCTCGAAGGCGATGACCACGCCCGGTTGAGACGACTACTGATGCCAGCCTTTCGCAGCAAGACAATCGCTGCCATGCGACCGGCGTTTGCCGAACTCGCTGACTCACTCATCGATCAGTTTGCTGCCCGAGGCGAGGTGGAGTTCATCTCCGAGTTTGCCGAGCCCTATGCCGCGCGGATCTTGTGCCTGCTCATGGGCCTGCCAGAGTCGGACTGGGAGCAGATCGCACACTGGGCCGACGATTTGGGTCGATCGTTTGGCATCTCGGTTGCTGCTGACTTGCCGGTGATCGAGTCGGCGTTGACTCAGATGACGCACTACCTAGATGACGTCGTACGTCGACGCGAGCGTGATCCGCAAGAGGACCTGGTGAGCGAACTCGTGCGCGCATCGACAGACTCCGATTCACTGACTCGTGAAGAACTCAGCGTCGCCTTGGCCTTCTTGGCGTTCGCGGGCATGGAGACGACTCGCAACCAACTGGGACTGGCGATGCAGACCCTGATGGAGCACCCCGACCAATTGGCCATGCTCGCCGCTGACCCGACCCTGGGGTCCAACGCCGTGGAAGAAGTGATGAGGGTGAATCCGACGGTCACCTGGATCACCCGCGAGGCTCTCGATGACGTGATGCTCAACGGGCTGCTGATTCCCAAGGGTGGCATCGTGCAGGTGCTCTCACACTCTGCGGGCACTGATCCGCGCGCCAACCCCGACCCAAGTTTCGACATCACCGCCGAGCGCGCTCCCCACCTCGGTTTCGGTGCCGGGGTCCACCACTGCTTGGGCCACTTCGTCGCGCGCACCGACATGGCGGTGGCTTTGCCTCAGTTGGCCAGGCGGATGCCACATGCTCGGCCGCTGGGTCCGGGGCGCTGGCTGCCGATCAGCGGAAACACTGGGGCGCTGGAGTTTCCGATCGGGTTTTCGGTGTAAAAGTCACAGGTTTACTTGTGACTTTTACCTAGTTCGCGGATCACTTCGTCAACCTCGCGCCGGTTGTCGCGACGTACGACGACCTCAACCACCTCAATGCCCCCATGGGGCGATGCCAACGCGTGACGCAACTCTTCGCGCGAGGTCACCCGCCAATGCGGCACCTTGAGAGCAGCACACAACGCAGAGAAGTCGACCCCATGTGGGGTGGCGAAGATCCGATCGAAGGACTCGGCGAACTGTGGCGACCCTTGCTCGAGGGAAGCAAAGATCGACCCGCCGTCGTCGTTGACCACCACGATGGTCAGGTCGGGGCGTTCTTCGTGAGGCCCGATCACCAACCCAGTGAGGTCATGCATGAAGGTGACGTCGCCTAGAAGCAGGAGGTTGCGACCGCGCCGGGTCAGGGCCGCACCGATGGCAGATGAGAGGGTGCCGTCGATGCCCGCCAGGCCACGGTTGGCCAACACTTTGCGACGTTGACCCGGAGTGGGTGAATGGGCCATCAGGTCCAGGTCGCGGATCGGGTTGGATGCGCCGAGATAAAGCATCCCGCCGGGCGGCACACTCACAGAGACCTCGCGAGCAACCGCGTGTGGACCTAGCTCTTGTCCCACCAAACCGTCTAGCTCAGCGCAGACCGCACGATCGAGTGCGCGCCAAAGCGAGAACCAATCGCTCTCATCACGACCCGAGACGCTCACCTGGTCATAGGTGGCCACCACCGGGTGCGGACGCTCTGTCCACCGACCGCGTGGTCGCACCGAAATCACCTCAACATCGGGCCTCGACAACAACCTTGAGACCGGCCGAGACAGCGTGGGGTGACCGAAGACGATCACGCGTTCAATGGCCTGGCCGAGCTCTGACTCGAGCAGGAGCCGATAGCTGCGAATGGGGTGGTTGCCGGTGCGCGAACCCGATGAAGGCTCCGCAAACAACGGCCAATGGGCGTCCTTGGCCAAGATCCGTGCCGGCGGCCCAGCGTCATCTCCGGCGACTACGACCGTGCGCGGGCCGATGCTCAGCACACCTTCACTTGGCACATGGTCGGCCTCGACTGGCTGCGAGGGCCACTCAAGTTGAGGGGCCTGATCCGAAGGCGTCAGCGGCTCCACAAATTGCACATTCAGATGCAGCGGACCAGCTAAGGGCCTCGGCACTGGCACCGGGCCGCTGATGTCGAAACAGGGTGCCGCGTCACCGTAGAGACCTACCTGATCGGTGGTTTGGTTTGCACCCGTGCCGCGCAGCGAAGCTGGACGATCTGCAGTCACCACGACGAGGGGCACGCCAGCGTGCGCCGCCTCCAAGACAGCCGGGTGCAGGTTTGCCGCCGCCGTGCCGCTCGTGCAGAACACCACTGCCGGTCGCCCAGACGTCTTAGCGATGCCCAGGGCGAGGAATCCGGCCGTGCGCTCATCGATGCGGGTGTGCAGTCGCACCCGCCCCGCCTTCGCGGCGTCGTACGACGCAAAAGCCAGCGGCGCTGATCGCGAGCCCGGGCACAACACCACATGCTCCACACCCCAGCCAACCCACAGGTCAACGAGGGCTCGAGCCAAAGCGGTCGCGTCAGTCACAAGAGTCCATCATGCCCTTGACCCGCTCGTAGCGAGCCAACCACCATGCCGTGCGCTCATCTGAGGCACCGAATCCGTCGAGGGCTTCCACTGGCCTGACCTCAAGCATCCCGTCGACTGGCAGCATCGAGGGCTGACCAAGGTCATGCGTGAGCAACTGCACGGTCGCTAGCCCGCAGGCGTGGTGGAGTTCGGGCAGCGCCGCAGCCAAGGCCACTCCCGCAGCAATCCCAATGCTGCTTTCGACGGCGCTGCTCACCACGACTGGCATCCCAATGTCTTCGGCAATGCGCAGGCATGCACGCACACCTCCCAATGGCTGCACCTTGAGCACTGCGATGTCGGCCGCTTCAAGGTCACGCACTCGATAGGGGTCCTCGGCGCGCCTGATCGACTCATCTGCCGCGATCAGAACGTCAACGATTCGTCGCAGGGCTGCGAGTTCTTCGACGCTGGCGCAGGGCTGCTCGACGTACTCAAGGCCGCCTGCGGCGGCCCCCAACAACCTCACCGCACGCACGGCTTCATCCACTGTCCAGGCCCCATTGGCGTCGATCCGGATCAGGCCTGCTGGCCCTAAAGCCGAACGCACAGCCTCAAGTCGAGCTTGATCATCAGCCAAGGTTTGCCCAGGCTCAGCGACTTTGACCTTGGCTGTTAGACAGCCTCCAAGCCTCACGATGTCGTAGGCGGTGGGCGGATCGACCGCAGGCACGGTCACGTTCACCGGGACCTGGGAGCGCACCGGTGTTGGCCAGCCCACGAATGCGGCTTCATGGGCACAGCGCAGCCAAGTCAGAGCCGTGGCGTCGTCGTACTCCACAAACGGGCTCCACTCCCCCCAGCCGGCATCACCCCGAAACACCATGCCTTCGCGCACAGTGATGCCGCGAAACCTGGTGCGCAGCGGGAGCGAAAAGACGCGAGTCACGCCAGGCTCCTCAACGCGAGTCGATCGACTTTGCCGTTAGCCAACATCGGCCATGACGAGACCACGATGAGTTGCTGCGGAGCCCAGACTCGGGGGTGCTGCTGGGCCACCCAGTCACGCACCTCAGGAAGTCCAAGAGGGCCCTCGATGAATGCGACGACGCGCTCACCCCAGACTGGGTCAGGCACTCCGACAACTTCAGCAGCCGCGACTAGTGGGTGTTGCACTATCCGGTCGCGCACCACGGCGGCAGGCACTTTGAGTCCGCCGGAGTTGATCATGTCGTCGGCCCGGCCAGTGATCCTGAGCCGCCCATCAACGATCTCTCCACGATCGGAGGTCACAAACCAGCCGTCATCTAAGGGGGCGGGTTGGTCGTCGTACCCATCAAAGAGCATCGGCCCCTTGAGCCTGACCAACCCGTCATCGCCAATGCGCATCGAGACGCCATCGAGGGGCACGCCGTCATAGACACAGCCGCCGCATGTCTCACTCATGCCGTACGTCGCCACGACCCGCACCCCACGTTCCTCGGCCCGTGCTCGCACGTGGGGATCAACGCGAGCACCACCGACCAGCACCGCGTCATAGCCGACCAAATC
>CALMMO010000458.1 GCA_937868455.1 uncultured Marmoricola sp. | reverse complement strand
ATCGGGGTTGAGGTACGTCGGCCCCTGAATTTCGTACATCAGTTGCGCCGTAACAGTGTCGATCGTGACCTGACCAGCAGTGCCCGGATGCTTAGTGACCACGCACGAACCATCGTGAGCGAGTTCAACTAATGGAAACCCCAGAGGACTCGACTGCGAGGTGAAGCCGCTGAAGTTGCCACCTGTCGCTTGGGCCCCACACTCAATCACGTGGCCTGCCACGACTGCGCCGGCGAGTTCGTCGTACTGCTCGGGAGTCCACCCATGCCACCAGATCGCAGGTCCAACCACGAGTGAGGCGTCGGTGACGCGCCCAGTCACGACGACGTCAGCGCAATCCTCCAACGCCGCCGCGATCTCGAATCCGCCGAGATAGGCATTGGCTGTGAGGGCATCACCGAAGCCAAGTTCGGCCGCTTTGGGCATCAGGTTGTCGCCTTGGATCACCGCGATCTGAGGGTCGAGGCCAAGGCCCCGCGCTACTTCTCGCAGCCTTGCGCCCAGGCCGGCAGGGTTGAGGCCACCGGCATTGGAAACGATTCGGACACCTTGTTCGAGGGCGGTGCCCAGGCATTGTTCAGCCTGCCGCACGAAGGTCTTGGCATATCCCAATGCGGGGTCGCGCATTTGGTCGCGACCCAAGATCAGCATGGTGAGTTCGGCGAGATAGTCCCCCGTGAGTACGTCGAGTGGCCCGCCCTCGAGCATCTCGCGCATCGCCGAGAGGCGATCGCCGTAGAAGCCCGAGCAGTTGCCGATCCGGATCGCGCTCATGAGGCGGCCCGTCCGACTCCGGGCGGTCCGGCGAAGGCCTGGGCAATGTCGAGCCAGCGGGAGGCGTCTGGGCCCACGGCACTCAGGTCAAGGTCGTCGCGGTGGCGGCGCTGGGTCACTAGTAAGGCGAAGTTGAACGCAGATCCGCGCACGGTTTGGGTGGCCGACTCAGCGCCCCAGGTGAGAACGCCCTGGGAAGGCAAAGTGAGGTGCACGTAAAACTCCTCGGCGGGGGCTTGGAGTCCGTGCACCGAGAAGGCGTAGTTGCGGGTGCGCACGCCGAGGTGGGCGATGTGTTGCACCGCGTCAGTGCGCACAAACGAAGCGCCCAACGCTTCATGGCAATCCAGCGAGTGCGCCCAGGTCTCCATAAGCCGCGCGGTGGCCATCGAGGTCGCACTCATTGGCGGGCCAAACCACGGCATCTTCACGCCATCTGGCAACTCACGCAGCGCCTGCGCCAGGGCAACGCGAGCGCCTCGCCATCGCTGCAACAACTCATCTGGCGCCTCAGTCGCACCCAGTGCAGCCATGTCGTCGACGAAACCCTCGGGGTTTCCCATTGCTTGCAGCACGACCGCGTCCCAGGGCTCTTTGTCGACGTGTGCCTGCGCGGCCAGCAGCGCGACTTCATCGGTCCAGGCCAGGTGAGCGATCTGGTGGGCCACACTCCATCCGGGCGCGGGCGTCAACGTGGCCCATTGACTGGGCGCACAGCCGGCCACAACCTGATCTAGCCGGTCACCAAGGTCGCCTAAGTCGGCAAGCACGCTTTCCAGAGCACTCATTGCAATCTCCCCTCGAGTACGTCGGCCCAGGCAGTCAGAACCCGCGCGCGTCGACTTGAGTCGTCGTTGAGGGTGTTGGCCAAACCCAGCCCGCGAACCAAATCGAGCGTGGCCTGCACGAGTTCGCGGTTGCCCGGCAGAGACTCGTCCACCTCTAAGAGACCAACGAGGAGTTCGTGGGTCTCTCGGCCCACTCGGCGCTCGAGCTGGGCGACGGGCTCTCGCAGGGACTCATCAGTTCGAGCAGCCACCCACAACTCGACAGCTGCCATGAAGACGGGTGACGTGAATTGATCGCCCAGCATTTCCAAGACCGCCTGAATGCGCTTGCGTCCGCGCGGGATGCTGGAAGCGGCTGCGATCAGCTCGTCTCGACGGACCTGGCCGACATGTTCGACGGCGGCGAGCACCAGATCGTTCTTGGTCGGGAAGTGATGCAGTTGTGCACCTCGTGACACTCCGGCTCGGGCGGAGACGAGTGTGGTCGACGTACCCGCAAATCCGCGCTCTGCCAGGCATTCCACGGTCGCGGCCATCAGACGCTGACGCATCGCTCTGGTGCGCTCTTCTTGAGGCACTCGCATCACGGTCACGGGTCAACGGTGACAGAGCAGGAACAAACAGTCAAGACTGCCTTTATCTTTGGCTACTCATCCCACTCGAACTTCCAATATGATCAGAGCATCATCTCGGCCACACAACCTAAAGGGGACCCAGACCATGACTCAGATGCCCGACGCGAACCAGCCCGAAGGTTGGCAGAACCAGCCTCCCGCGCCGCCAGCCCCGATGGGTATGGCAATTGACCCCAACATGTACGCCGCATGGCCCCAGCGTGCGCTCGCCTACCTCATCGATGTGGCGATCTGTGGCATTCCTGGATGGATTTTGATGATGATCGGCGGAGTGCTCTCTGCTGGATCGGCCACCATCGACCCGAACACCGGTGCAGTCACCGCCGGCGGCAGCGTCATCGGGACCTTGATTGGCCTGGTGGGTTACGCACTCATGATCGGCCTCGTCGTGTGGAACATGATCATCAAGCAAGGCAAAACCGGTCAGAGCATCGGCAAAGCCAAGATGGGCATCAAGCTGATCAGTGAGCAGACCGCTCAACCGCTAGGTCCGCTCATGACCTTCGTTCGCATGCTGGTCCACATCGTGGATCAACTCCCCTGCTACATCGGCTTCTTTTGGCCTTTGTGGGACCAGAAGCGTCAGACCTTCGCTGACAAGATCATGAACACCGTGGTGATCCCGGTTAACAAGGCCTAGTTACGACAAACAAATCCCCCGGGTGAGCGCGCGGCGCCACCCGGGGGATTTGTTGTCTCTACTTGCTCGCCTTGATTTTCACTCTGCGAGTGATCCGACTCATCGACTCAGGCGTGATGCCGATCATCGATGCCAGGTCCTTCTTCGCCAGCACTGCCAACATCTCGGGCTTTTGCGAACGCATTTCGAGGTAGAGCTGCTCTGGGCTCAGCGAGATGAGCTCGCGCTGCCGACGCTCTTGGATCATGGCGTACAAGTACAACTGCCGAACCATCAACATTGCCCAGTTGACGTGCCGCGAGGCCAGGCGCTCGATGACACCAAACGGCACCCGGGCCATCACTGAGGCACTCAGCGCGTGAGCTGTGTAGGGCGAGTCGCCTTGGCGCACCTCGTCGGCGACAAATGAGTACGACGGGATGAGTCCGACGATGTCAGCTAGACCCTCTGGTCGAACCCCAGGGATGCTGCCGAGCAGTTGGCCCGGCTCAACTACGTTGCTCACCCGTCGATCCCCGGTCTCAGGGTTGGCGGTCGTGAGTCGGATGAAGCCGTCGAGCACCAGATACAGCTCATCGGTCTTGTCGCCTTGATCAAAGATCAACGCGCCGGCCTCAGCGTCGACTCGTTCCACCTTCTTGGCGAAGGATTGCCAGCGGGGCAAGCGGTCACCGAGCACCAATTCCAAGACGTCTTGGATCAGCTTGAGTTCGGGAGCTTCAAACTTGGAAATCTTCACTTCGCCACGTTGCCGCAAAACCGCTGGCTCATACGCCGACATATTCGTGTTGGTGCTCATCGGGCCTCGTCGTACTCACCGCCCGCGGATCGGGCGAATTAGTCGCATGTTACGTGCCAGTACACACCCGAGAAGTGACGCAATTAACTTGGGATAAGTCAGATACGTCACGTTTGACTAGATTGAGCACATGCGCCGCACTTCCCGCACCCACGAGCGCCCAGACACAGCCAGAGGCGGAGCGATTGTGCGCGGCATGGCGTGGGTGCTGATCGTTGGCGGACTCCTGCTCTTTGGTGTCTACGCGTGGCAAATCTGGGGCACCAACGCACTTGCTCGGTCACAGCAAGCACAAGGTCAACAAGCCCTCAAGCGCAGTTGGAAGGCTGGCGAGGCAACCGCGAGCACCAACGGCGTACACCTCAGTGCTCTTGTGCAGATTCCGAAGTTGGGCACCCGCGCCGTACCCATGGTCGAAGGCACCGGCGACAAGGAATTGGCCCAAGGATTTGGACACTTCGACCACAGCGCGCCTCCCGGAGGCAAAGGAAACTTCGCCCTGGCAGCCCATCGAGTCACACACGGCGAGCCTTTGCGCGGGATGCCATCACTGCGACCCGGAGACCTGGTCCTCGTGGAGACAAAATCCACCATCTACACCTATGAACTCGACACCGCGGGCGCTGCCCTGAGAGTCGACTTTGGTGCGGGGTGGGTCTTGGAGTTTCCACCCAAGAACCCTGACGCCAAAGGCACACAACCACCTCGCACGCCACGGCTGCTGACGCTGACCACCTGCGCGGAGTTGTTCCACACCGACGACCGTTTGGTGGCCTTTGGCCACTTGGTGAGCACGTTCGAGAAAGGGACCTAAACCTCGTCGCGTCGCTGGGCAAGGCGAGCGAGGATGCGACTGAGTGACTCTGGTGTGATGCCGAGCAAAGACGCGACGCTGCGCTTGGGCAGCAAAGACAACAAATGCCCGCGATCGCGCTCGAAACGTAGGTAGCGATCGAGCGGTGAGAGAGTGACGAACTCTCGATGGCGCAATTCCTTGCCCGCCGCGAAAAGCATGGTCTGGCGCATGAGCATCGAGGCCCACTCAGTTTCGGTTTCTGCCAAGTCTTCAAGGGTCGCGTAAGGAACGACCACGATTCCCGCATCGGTTATCGCTCGCGCCGAGTGGATTGTGTGCCCCCGCTCAAACTCCTGACGGATCTGGGAGTAGCTAGGAAACAGGCCCAACATGGTGGTCATCCCGCGCGGAAGCAGAGCCGGCGGGCTTGCGACCAATTGACCAGGCTCGGCGATAGACATCACCCACGAATCGCCTTTGTCATCGGCGGTGCGCAACTCGACGTACCCGCGAACGACCATGCCCATGTAGGGCCAATTGTCGCCCTCTTTGAATAGGGTCGCACCCTCGTCGAGCACGGCGCGAACCAGTTGCGATGCGAAGTGGTCCCATCGAGGAAGTGCGCACTCGGCCATTGACTCAAGGGCCAGGCGGATCTCAGCCAACTCGGCTTCGGTGAACTCTAAGTAGTTGACGCCCTCAGGCTGCACCGCGTGCAACGCAGCGAGTGCCCTATTGCTCATGCCCCCACCCACCGAACCATTCTCGGTCACGGGCAGCAGATTGCATAGTCTCATCGTGCAGTCACCTCTTGATCGT
>CALMMO010000457.1 GCA_937868455.1 uncultured Marmoricola sp. | reverse complement strand
CATGACCAGAGTTGAGGTCACCGATGCCAGCGCTGACCTGGCGGTCGTGTGGCGGCGCGGTGAGCACCACTTCATCCCTCGCGCCGACCTTCGCGATTTCGCCGATGTTGCTGGAGTGCCGTGTGGGCTCTGGGCCTATGAAGCACTACGCATTGCCGCTGGCAATCCGCGCATGGGTTTGGATACCGATCACCGATCCATTCCCAACGAGATGGGCTGGTTGGGCTCCGCCGTACACCTGGAGAAAGGGTGCTATCGGGGGCAAGAGACGGTTGCCCGGGTGCATACGTTGGGTCGGCCCCCGCGGCGTTTGACGTTGCTCCACTTTGACGGGTCCGAGAACCGCATGCCAGATGTCGGTGCCGAGATCCACCTTGAGGGGCGAGTGGTCGGCCGCATGGGCACCTCAGCTCGCCACTTTGAGTTGGGTCCGATTGGCCTGGCGCTTGTGAAGCGCTCGGTGCCTCTTGATGCGACGTTGATGGTGGATGGTTTGGTGGCGACCCAGGAGGTTGTCGTCGATCCAGAAATCGGATTGCACGTGCGGGCCAGGTTATAGAGATCACGTCATCATCGAGGCTTAGCGGCGTCTCTACATGTGACAATTACCCGTTGTCTTTGTGGGAATAGGAACCAAACAGCTATGCACACCGAAATCGAAGCCGGTCGCGAACTCGACTCTGAAGAGCGCCCCTGGGGTGCCTGGCACGTGCTTTTCGTGCGTGAGGGCTACAAAGTCAAGCGCATCCACGTGAACCCCGGACACCGGCTCTCCTACCAAACCCACGAGCACCGCGACGAACACTGGGTCGTCGTCCGCGGCACTGCGACGTGCACAGTCGATGACGAAGAGATCATTTTGACCGCCGGGCACAGCCTCGACGTACCCATCGGTGCGAAGCACCGCATCGCGAATCTGCACGATGAAGAACTTGTGATCATCGAGGTGCAACTGGGCGCCTACACCGGCGAGGACGACATTGTTCGCCTCACGGACGACTACGGTCGCCACGACTGAGCGCTGGTCTTTGGGAGATCCCTCAAGAGGTCCTCAATAACGTCATACGGCCCGGTCGCAATAGCGACCGGGCCGTATGACGTTAGACGACGAAGACTCGCCTCTAGTTGCCTGAGTTGATCATTCCGGCACCGACGGTGACGCCGGTTGCCTCATCGATCAAAATGAATGATCCGGTGGTGCGGTTCTTTGAGTACGGGTCACACAGCAACGGCACCGTGGTGCGCAACTGCACCCGACCGATCTCGTTGAGACCGAGTTCCTTGGTCTCTTGGTCGCGGTGAAGCGTGTTGACGTCCAGGCGGTACTGGATGTCTTTGACCATCACGCGGCCGGTGCGGGTGGTGTGCTTGATAGCCAGCTTTTGGCGAGGCTTCAGTGGTGCGTTGGTCATCCAGCACACCATCGCGTCGATGTCTTGGCTGGGTTTTGGAGCGTTCTTGACTCGAGCGATCATGTCGCCGCGGCTGACATCAACGTCGTCGGCCAAGCGCACGGTCACACTCATGGGCGGGAACGCCTCAGCGATTTCCTTCTCGCCCATGTCGATGCCCTCGATGGTCGAAGTCATCCCGCTGGGGAGCACTACGACCTCATCGCCGGGCTTGAGGATGCCCCCGGCCACCTGACCGGCGTAGCCGCGGTAGTCGTGGAACTCATCAGACTTGGGGCGAATCACGAACTGAACCGGGAACCGGGTGTCGACCAGATCGCGGTCGCTGGCTACGTGCACGTGCTCGAGGTGATGCATGAGCGTGGGCCCGTGGTACCAGGGAGTGTTCTCGCTGCGCGTGACCACGTTGTCGCCCTTGAGTGCGGAGATCGGGATGACCTCAAGATCGGGGATCGACAACTTCGTGGCGAACTGCGAGAACTCATCGTGGATGCGTTCGTAGATTTCTTCAGACCAATCCACGAGGTCCATCTTGTTGATGGCGAGCACCAGGTGGGGAACGCGCAACAGGCTGAGCAACACCGCGTGGCGGCGGCTTTGCTCGGTGAGGCCCTGACGGGCATCAACAAGCACGAGCCCAAGGTCGGCCGTTGACGCACCAGTGACCATGTTGCGGGTGTACTGGATGTGGCCGGGGGTGTCAGCGATGATGAACTTGCGGGTGGGCGTGGCGAAG
>CALMMO010000456.1 GCA_937868455.1 uncultured Marmoricola sp. | reverse complement strand
CGGCGCCGACGACTTCGTCGTGTGCCCGTGCGGCATCCCAGGCGGCGGCAGTAGCCGTCTCGGCCTGCTCCAGCATGGTCGAGCACAGGTGCTTAATCGATTGGAAAGACCCGATGGGCGCGCCAAACTGTTCGCGCACCTTCGCGTAGTCAACGGCCGTTCGCACACACCAGTGCGCGATTCCAGAGGCTTCAGCAGCAGCAAACGCGAGGAGTACGTCGAGCACGCGCTTAGGCATCGCAGCCTCAGTGGCCTCGGCGTTGGCCAGCACCACGGTGGCTGCGCGTCGAGAAAGGTCGGGAGAGGTCAGCGCTTTCAACTCTGCGCCCGCCAGCGAGACCAACCACCAAGTCCCATCTGAGGGCACCAGCACATCGGTGGCACCAAAGGCGTCGTACACCACGTCAAGAGTGCCGCTGGCTCGCCCACCTTCGACGCTGACCGACGAGCCCACACACAGCGCAATCAGTTGTTCCCCAGCAGCAATCTGCTCACGAGCACTGCCAACAACCGACCAGATCGCGGAGCCCAAGATGGGGCCAGGCACCAACTCAGATGCCAGGGCCTCAACGGCCACTGCTAGATCCATGATGGAACCGGCAGCGCCACCTTGCTCATCGGGGACCGCAATGCTGCCCAGCCCCAGGTCAGTCAGACCCGTGCAGAATTCGGAAAAGACCGCCGCGTCATCAAGTTCAGCGGCTCGGATCGCCTCCAGCGGCTTTCGAGACGATGCCCACGATGAGAAAGCCTGCGCTAGTTCGCGGTGATCTTGACTGATTCCGATCGACACGTGAGCGGCCCTTCTTTGGAAACTAGAACGTGTTCCAGCTTAGTGGACCGCGTTGTTCGCAGTGCCCAGCAGGAACCCCACGCCCGTCAGGCATCCAGAGAGCAGGCACAATTCCCCCGTGACCAACGACTTGATCGCCCATGCCCGCGCTGCCAAGGGATTCATGCCCGAAGCCGAAGGTGACTATCTCGTCGATGTGGCCAGCGAGCGCGCCAAATATGGCCCGTTGCTCGAGGTCGGCACCTATTGCGGCAAGTCAGCGTTGCTACTCGCGGCTGCGGCTCAGCCTCACGGGCAAAATGTGTTCACTGTCGATCACCACCATGGCTCGGAGGAGAACCAGTCCGGCTGGGAGCACCACGACGCTTCACTGGTCGATCCCAGGACCGGGCGCATGGACACGTTGCCGACTTTTCGGCGAACCATTGAGGACGCGGAAGCCGAAGACACCGTCATTGCGATCATCGGTTCCAGCACGACGGTGAGCCGTCATTGGCGCACCCCACTGAGCCTGCTGTTTATCGATGGTGGTCACGCCGAGGTCCACGCCCAAAACGACTATTCGGGATGGGCCACGTGGGTGCAATTAGGTGGCGCCTTGGTCATCCACGACGTCTTTGAGAATCCGGATGAAGGCGGACAAGCGCCGTACCACGTGTGGCAGCGCGCGGTGGCGAGTGAATCGTTCATGCCCATCGGCCAGGTGGGCTCTATGCGCGTTCTGTCACGAATTGCCGGGCAACCGGGCCTCCCAGTTGGCTAGAAAACTTGGCAGTAAGTAGCCACGAGCGCGTGAGCTAGTTAGCCTCCAAACCTGGCCGACTTTTTCGGGACAGGAGGCCGCCGTGGAGATTCCCACCAGGGTTTTGAGCACCGCCGACAGGTGCTTCATCGACAGGTTCAGCGCTGGTTACACCCCTGCACTCGCCAAGCAAGTGCGTGCCGCTGGCGGTGGACGCAAGTGGTTTGAGCGGCAACTCAAACCCACCAAGGTCAAAGACCGCGCAGGCAAGGCGGTGGACTCATGGTTTCCCACATTGTGGTTCACCCCAGCCCAACTCTTTCAGCGCCACCAAGATGACATCACCCCATCGTGGGAGTTGATGGCCGATTTTGGTCGCTGGACGATGATGCGGCGCGCTCTGTCGAACCGCCAACTGCTTGAGGTCATGACCGACTTTTGGTCGAACCTGCTGCACATTCCAGTGGGTGATGACGAGGCCTGGCCCTACCGCATTGCCTACGACAAAGTCATTCGAGCCAACGCTTTGGGCACCTTCTCGGCTCTCTTGCAACAAACCATTAC
>CALMMO010000455.1 GCA_937868455.1 uncultured Marmoricola sp. | reverse complement strand
CTACGTGGTGACAATTGACCGACACGCTAAGCGACTCTCGATGGTCGACTTTCCCACCCCAGTGCGAGCCCTGACCCGAGTGCGGGTGCCGCGCAACTTCAACGGTCGAGATGCTCAAGCACGACGCGATCTAGCCAACACCTTGCGAGTGCGCACCCGAGACATGCCGCTGGATTCCCCGCGGCGTAAAGCTCCACCCCATGGGCCTAGCGATGCGATCGACGCCCTACGCCTTGAACTTCGACGCCATCCCTGCCACGCCTGCGCTGACCGCGAGGAGCACGCTCGCTGGGCCGAACGCTGGCACAAGCTCGACCGCGACGCCGCAACCTTGCGCAGACGCATCGAACAACGCACCAACACCATCGCCCGCGCCTTCGACCGAATCTGTCAGGTGCTCGATTCACTGGGCTATCTCGAAGGCGACGAGGTGACTGCCAAAGGTAAGCGGCTCATGCGCATCTACGCCGAACTCGATTTGGTGGTTTCTGAGGCACTCGGTGATGGACTCTTTGATGGCCTTGGCCCTTCCGAACTCGCCGCAGTCCTCTCATCGGTGGTCTATGAGTCGCGGCGCTCAGACGACAACAGCACCCCCAAGGTGCCCGGTGGCGTCGTCGAGGAACGGCTCCAGGGCATCTGGACGCTGTGGAACCAGCTGGAGTCCTTGCAGCGAGACCACCACTTCGGGTTCACCCGCAGCCCAGATCTCGGATTCGCCTGGGCTGCCTATCGCTGGACCGAAGGCGATGACCTTGATGACGTCTTGATGGCTGCCGACCTGGCAGCCGGAGACTTCGTGCGCTGGATCAAGCAGCTGATCGATCTGGGTGGTCAACTCGCCGATGCCGCCGGTCCTGACAACGGGGTGCGCGAGGCGGCTCGGTTGATGGTGGGGGCGCTGCGCCGCGGCGTGGTGGCTTACAGCTCTATGAACGAGTAGCTAACGCTGCAAGCTCTGGGTCAAACGGGTCACTGGCGACTCCAGCGCGTAGTCAATAGCGAGTTGGGCTAACAGGTCCGGATGCGCCGGGGTGCGCGGCAAGGTCAGATCAGGTGTTCCGAGCTCCAAGTCACGAACCACTGCGACAACTTTGGGTGCCACATCGAGGTAGTCGGCTGCCGCGAGGATCTTGGTGCGCGGGCCGTTGGCCATGTCGGATGCCGGATCGTTGGCTGCTAGCCGGATGCCCGTTAGGTCGCCGTACTTCAAGAGCAGCGCGGAGGCGGTCTTCTCACCGACCCCGGCAACACCTGGCAAACCGTCTGAGGCATCGCCGCGCAAGGTGGCAAAGTCGGCGTACTGCGAAGGCAACACGGAGTACTTCGCGACCACAACCTCATCGGTGACCAACTCATGTCGGCCCACGCCTCGCGCGTTGTAAAGCACCCGCACCTCGCGCTCGTCATCGACCAGCTGAAAGAGATCACGGTCTCCGGTAACGACATCAACCGGCATGCCCGCGTTGGTAGCCAACGTGCCGATCACGTCGTCAGCCCCATGCCGGTTCGCACCCACTATCGCGAGGCCAAAGGCATAGAGGGCGGCAATGATGATCGGGAGGGGCGCGGTGCGCGGGACAGGCAC
>CALMMO010000454.1 GCA_937868455.1 uncultured Marmoricola sp. | reverse complement strand
CATCGCGCTGGTGTGCATCCTGATCGGCTCGCTATCGAAGTACCTTCTACCCGGCCGCAATTTGAAGAAGAGTGGGGTGCCCAACTCATCCCTTCTCATCGGTGGGATTGTGGCCATCGTCGGCTTCTTTGTGATTCCGGTGGTGGGCTTACTGATCGGATTCGTGGCCGGGATCTACCTAGCCGAACGACGCCGACTCGGTTCACACGACCAGGCCTGGCCATCGACCAAAGATGCCATCAAAGCAGCTGGACTCGGCATTCTGATCGAGTTTCTTGCCGCTTTCAGCGCGGCCCTGGTGTGGGGCATCGCCGTCGTTACGGGCTGATTGTCATGACCACCTTGTCCCTTGGGCTCATCTCGGCCCTGTGCTTTGGCCTGAGCGATTTCATGAATGGAGTCGCTACCAAGCGATCTTCTGCATGGCCTGTGGCGGTACTCGCCTGCTTTGGCGCCACGGTCATCATCGTCATCGCTGCGTGCTTCACGCAGGGGCAAACCGTTGCAGCGGACTATGCCTGGTCGGCGCTGTCTGGCATCGGCAATGGGATGGGCACGATGTTTCTCTATCGCGGGCTCGCCCGAGGACGCATGGGCGTCGTGGCGCCTGTCTCTGCGGTCGGGGCAGCACTCTTCCCCGTTGCAGTCGGGGTGTTGAGTGGCGAACAGCCTGGCCTGAACGTCTGGCTGGCGATTCTGTGCGGGCTACCGGGCATTTGGCTGGTCAGCCGCACACCTGAGTCTGCAGATACGCGACCTTCGGGACTCAACGATGCCATTTTGGCCGGGGTTGGCTTCGGGCTGATGTTTGTGGGTCTTGGCAAGGTTCCCGAAGGTCATGGCCTGTGGCCCGCTGCGTTCGCTGAGTTGGTGGCCACGTTCAGTTTGGTCATAGCCGCACTCGCGACAAAGAACAGCCCCACACCACGCCGCCCATCTGAATGGACTGGGCTCCTTGGGGGCGTGCTAGCTGGGTTCGCGGTGATTGGATTCACCTTGGCTGCCCAATCAGGGCTACTCACCGTTACCGCAGTGCTCACCAGCCTTTACCCGGCCGTCACGGTCGTCTTAGCCGCGCTGGTGTTGCGAGAAACAATTCACCGCGCACAGGCGGCCGGTTTGGCCCTGTGCGCGGCGACTGTGGTGCTTATCGCTCTCGCCTAAGCGAGTGTTAGTCGAGGTAGTCGCGCAGGACTTGCGAGCGACTTGGGTGACGGAGTTTGCTCATCGTCTTTGACTCGATCTGGCGGATCCGCTCGCGAGTGACTCCGTAGACCTTGCCGATCTCATCAAGGGTCTTGGGCTGCCCGTCGGTCAGGCCGAACCGCATGCTCACCACACCAGCCTCACGCTCACTGAGCGTGTCGAGCACCGCGTGCAGTTGCTCTTGAAGCAGGGTGAACGAAACTGCATCAGCAGGAACGATTGCTTCAGAGTCCTCGATCAGGTCACCAAACTCCGAGTCACCGTCTTCGCCCAACGGGGTGTGCAACGAAATCGGTTCACGACCGTACTTCTGCACCTCGACGACCTTCTCAGGGGTCATATCAAGTTCGGCTGCCAATTCCTCGGGGGTTGGTTCGCGACCGAGATCTTGGAGCATCTGGCGCTGAACACGAGCCAGTTTGTTGATGACTTCGACCATGTGAACGGGAATGCGGATAGTGCGCGCCTGGTCTGCCATCGCTCGCGTGATCGCCTGGCGAATCCACCAGGTGGCGTACGTCGAGAACTTGTAACCCTTGGTGTAGTCAAACTTCTCAACCGCACGGATCAGGCCCAGGTTGCCTTCTTGGATCAGGTCCAAGAAGAGCATGCCGCGGCCGGTATAGCGCTTTGCCAACGAGACCACGAGTCGCAAGTTGGCCTCGAGGAGGTGGTTCTTAGCGCGACGGCCATCTTCGGCAATCCACTCGAGTTCCTCAAGGATCTTCGCCGAAACGCTGCCACCCTTGGCCAGCTTCTCTTCGCTGAACAGCCCGGCCTCAATGCGCTTGGCTAGTTCGACTTCCATCTCAGCGTTCAGCAACGGCACCTTGCCGATTTGCTTGAGGTAGTCCTTAACCGGGTCTGCAGTGGCCCCAGCCACCATGACCTGCTGCTCTGGTTCGTCGGTGTCATCAGAGGACGAGACGACGTAGCCAGCCCGCTCGTCTTCCTTAATGGTGGGGTCAGTGGCGACGTCGGCCTCGAACTGTGCGTCAGGGACGTCAGGCAGCACCTTCTTGCCGTCGAGCCCAACGACCGCCTCGGCGGGCGCAGCAACAGGAGCCGCGCTCTTACGTGCGCGGGTCGTGGTCTTCGCAGCAGGTGCAGCAGTTGCCGAAGTGGCGGTTGCCGAAGTGGTCTTCTTGGCGGGTGCCTTCTTAGCCGCGGGGGCCTTTGCAGCAGCCGCCTTCTTCGTTGCCGCAGACGCTGCCTTTGCAGCCGCTGCTGTTGGTGCCTTGGGCGACGTAGGAGTCACAGAAAACCTCTCCAGAAAATGCGTGGTGGGCGCGACAAAGTCCGTTGCTGTCAACAGGGCCGCAGGGGACATTCTGACACGCCCCAAGCGATTTCCAAGCAACGGGTCAGCCAGCGGCCTGGGCCTTCTTCAATTTCTTGTAGTCGCGCACCTTCTGAAGGGAGTCCGCGTCGACCACATCGGCCACCGAGCGGTAGCCCTCGAGGGCATAGTCGCCTGCCGCCGCTTCCCAACCAGGCGGTCGAACACCCAGTTGTTTCGCCAACAACGCCACAAAGATCTGTGCCTTCTGCCGACCAAAGCCTGGTAGTGCCTGGACCCGAGTCAGCAGGTCCTTGCCGGTCGTGGCCTCACTCCACAAACGGGTGACGTCACCGTCGTAGGAATCGACAATCGCCCGAGACATGTCTTGCAGCCGAGAAGCCATGGAACCCGGGAACCGATGAATGGCCGGAGGCAGAGAACACAGCGCCTTAAACGACTCCGGGTCGGCGTTGGCGATGAGTTCGGGATCGAGGTTGCCGAACCTGCTCAGCACCTTGTATCCGCCTCTAAAGGCGTGCTCCATGCCGTACTGCTGATCCAGCATCATCCCCACAAGCACAGCAAAGGGGTGCTCATCGAGCACCTGATCTGCCTCAGGCTGGTTGGCGATCTGAAACGGCATCTACTTGGCGGCCTTGACCGCCAAGACTGGGCACTTGGAGTCCAAGAGCACCTGCTGAGCATTTGATCCCAAGATCAACTTGCCGAGTGGAGTACGCCGGCGCAGTCCGATCACAATCAGTTCGGCTGAGGTCTCGGTGGCAATCTCGATGAGGTCCTCTGCAGGCTCTAGTCCACGAACAAACTGACGGACCTCAAATTCAACGCCAGCCTCTTCGAGTTGACTCTCGATCTCTTGCAGCTCGGCCTGGCTTTGCACGCTGTCTTCATCGTCCATGTCGCGACCACCGCGGTTGGAGTTCACGACGACGAGCCGACAGTTTCGCAACTTAGCCTCATCGATTCCTCGCAGAAGGGCTGCTTTGCCCTCAGGCTTGGGGACATAGCCAACAACGATGGTTCCCACTGAGATCTCCTCACGTTTAAGCCTGCCGCGCACATTGCCAGGCGTGGGCGACACTACTCGTCTGAGTGCTCTCGCGTCAGCACCGGATGCGGGTGAGCCTGTGGATTCCCGCGACCAACCATGACGAAGCCACGGCACAGTTGACCTATGAGCCCAACGCCAACTTCAGGTCTTCGCGCCGAAGTTCTGCTCCTGGGTTCGAGACTAGGCACCACAAGACGGTTCCCGCCCATGCTGCATGTGGGCACGCCCGGAGGTGCGGCCGTAGACATTGACCCCTTAGGCGACTTCGATCTTGGACTGCGCATTGACGTCGTTGGGGCTGCACTCGACCTCATTGATGAGCCGCATCCGTGTGTGTGGATCACTCGATGCGGACCTACTCATCTCACCGACCTCGATCAACTGTGGTGTCCTGCGGCAACAACGGCACTCAGCGCGCGCGGCTTTGCACCGGCGTTCTACGCGGTCACGCGAACTTCGTGGACGTGCGCCTTCTCGGGACGCACCCGAGTGTGGTCACGCCCACCTCAGCGGAGGTCGCGCGCCTAATTCCAGCCGTGCACGGGCTCATTGGCATGCATGAGACCTCGATATTCGTGCAGGGTTGCGCGCAGCGCCTCCGCACGGGTTGTGCCTCGCTCTTCACGGCCACGCACCTTGCCAACAAACCACGACGATCCGTTTTGCTCACGCTTGCAGCGGTCTTCAATGATCTGCAGCAACCGGTCCGACTCATCGGCAGGCACTCCCCAGTCATCGAGTCCAGCCTTCGCGAGTGGGAGCAACTTGCGAAGCGTCAACTCACAGGCACCGATGTGACCAATGCCAGGCCAGTACAACTCCGCATCGATGCCATCTCGTGCGGCAGTGTGAAAGTTCTCCTCAGCGGCAGAGAAAGACATCTGCGACCAGACCGGACGTTCGTCGTTGGCCAATTCACGCACCAGGCCGAAGTAGAAGGCAGCATTAGCCATCGTGTCGGCCACTGTGGGGCCTGCGGCAAGGACTCGGTTCTCCACGCGCAGGTGCGGGGTGCCTTCGACGACGTCGTACACCGGTCGATTCCAACGGTAGATAGTGCCGTTATGTAGCCGAAGTTCGTGCAAAGCAGGGGTGCCACCAGACTCAAGCACCTCCAGTGGGTCCTCATCATTCACGATGGGCAACAGCGCGTTGTAGTAGCGAACGTTTTCCTCGAAAAGATCGAAGATCGAGGTGATCCAGCGCTCGCCAAACCACACCCGCGGGCGCACGCCTTGAACCTTGAGTTCTTCACTGCGCGTATCGGTGGCCTGCTCGAAGAGGGGGATGCGGGTCTCACGCCACAACTCCTTGCCCAGCAAGTACGGCGAGTTCGCGCCCAGAGCCATTTGGACCGAGCAGATCACCTGCGAGGCATTCCAGTAGTCCGGGAACTGGTCGGGACTGACCTGGACGTGAAACTGAGTGCTGGTGCAGGCGGCCTCGGGGATGATCGAGTCAGACGTCGTTGTCAGCCGCTCCTCTCCCCCAATGTCGATCTGGAGATCTTCACCCCGTGCGGCCAAGATGGCGTCGCCTAGCAGTTTGTAGCGAGGGTTCGAACTAATCGTTGAAGGCGACATGTGCCCCTCACCCAGGGTTGGCAGGATGCCGATCATCACCAGGTGCGCCCCGAGCCGACTGGCCTTCTCTTCGGCGTCGTTGAGACTCGCGCGCAAGGTCTCTTCAAACTTTTCCAACCCCCGCTCGTGAAGAGTCTTAGGGGCGGCGTTGATTTCGAGATTGAACTGACCAAGCTCGGTTTGGAAGTCAGGGTTGGCGATCTCAGCGAGCACCTCGGCGTTGCGCAGAGCGGGCTCAGAGTTTTCATCGACCAGGTTTAGTTCAATTTCAAGCCCAGTCATCGGGTCGTCGTAGTCGAAGCGCGACTCGCGCAACATCCGGGCAAACACATCAAGGTTGCGGTGCACCTTTTCGCGGTAGCGCGTGCGATCGGCTCGTGTGAATTCCTGCTGATCGACTTGCTCGCCCACCCTGTGCTCCTTCTCCCAAGCGGTCGGCACGTGCCGACTGTGGCCACCATCAAGGGGCCCGAGTAGAACTTGTCGTGTCAAACAAGGTCAGGTCAAGGGTTTGGTGCGGGTGTTCCACGATCTGGAGATTCGCTAGCCCGCAGCGCTGATCCCTTCGGTCCAGGTCGGGAAAGTCTCCAAGTCCATCGGCATCCAAGCGTTGGGCGAGACTGCTCCCAGCATCAAGTCGGCCACTAAGTCGGCCATCGAATGCGACGGGGATGTGCTTCGACACAGGTCGACTGCGCACCAGGCTAGAGCTCCGTTTCCTTCCAACCAGGCACTGAAGGCCAAGATTGCCGCTGCTGAGTCCCGCCATTCCTGAGGCGCTCGCCGCACGATGTCCGACCACAGTTCACGGCTGGTCCCGGCCTGCGATCTGCTCAGCCACACCCAGGCTGCATCACGAATGCTGGGCAAGCTGATCGCGACCAGCATGCGTGCTGTGTCGGCGGCGCTCAGAAAGGCTCGAGTGCGCAGGTATCTGCAAACTGTCTTGTGCACCCAGGCCATCTCTCGCGCGGCGCAGTGCGGCGAGATGGCACGCACGCCGTCGATGGCCACGGCCACCTCAGCACTTGCCTGCTGGTCCTCAGCGAGCAAAGCTGCCAGTTCTTCGCGACTGCCTAACAACACCTCCCCCGACACAATCCTGTCGACGATGAGTGGATGGGCGCTCACGTCAAAGGCCACCCCTTCGCCCTGGCCCATCAGCACGTGACCGGCCTGATCAACGAGCGGCCAATAGCGCCCCTCTTCGGCGCGCAACGCCTCAATGATCCGCACACCGATGCGATGCAACGCTTCGACCAGCGATTGCGCCTGGCAGGCCGCCACCTCGTGGTTCGATGAATAGACGAGCACGGCCCCAACATCGACTCCATTGCGCCGCGCCGCAGCGCACAAGGTGCGAGACACCTGGTCCCAGCCGTCCTCCGCCTTTGGCAAGTCCACGCGCGCGTAGAACGAAGGAATGTCTCGACGGAAGGTCAACAACACCAGGCTGTCTTGAGGCTGAAAGCCGAGGTTTGCTAACGCTGTTGCCAACAAATCAGCCGGTTCGCGAAGTTGGAACTCAATGGGATTCATGCACTCCAACATCGAGGGTCAACGCCCTGTCCACCATCGCGAATTGACATCGTGTGGATACGTACGGGTCATCAGTGCCTTGTGGACGTAAAACGTGCCGTTGAGACACAACCCATGGACCCACTCGGGTACTAGGATCGAATCATCGACACGGTTGGAGGCTCGCAATCATGAACACCGAAGAACAGCCCATCACCCAACTCACTCCCGAACAATGCTGGGAGAAGTTGCGGGCCCAAGAGTTCGGCCGCCTCGCGTACCACCTCGGCGACGAAGTGCACATCACTCCGATCAATTACGCCGTCGACGGACAGACCTTGCTCTTCCGCACAGCGGAGGGATCCAAACTTCTCGGCATTGTCATGAACAGCGACATCGCCTTTGAGATCGATGAGTTCAGCGACGACGCCGCCAGCAGCGTGATCATTCGTGGCACCGCTCGCAAGCTCGAAGAAGACGAGGAACACCGCAGCGAAGGCGTTCCGCTGCGACCGTGGGTACCAACCCTGAAGTACAACGTCGTTGAGATCACCCCGAAAGAAATCACTGGGCGCGAGTTCTTCTTGGCTAGGCCCTGGCTGCACATGCTGCCCCAGCACCCCTAGTGCGCGATTCAGCTTCAATCCTGCATCTGGATCTTGACGCCTTTTTCGCATCCGTCGAACAGCGCGACAAGCCCTCACTGCGCGGTAAGCCCGTAGTCGTTGGCGGCGTCGGGCCACGCGGAGTTGTCGCGACCGCGTCCTACGAAGCTCGCAAGTACGGCGTGCACTCTGCCATGTCGACTGCCGAAGCCAGGCGCCGCTGCCCCCATGCTGCGTTTCTCTCCGGTCGCTTTCACGCCTACCACGAGACCAGTGAAGCAATCATGAGTTTGCTGCGTAGCGTGAGTCCGTTGGTCGAGCCGCTCTCCTTCGATGAGGCATTCGTTGATCTGCGAGCGGCAACAGTTCCAGTGGCCTTCGATTTCGACTCCTTGACGAACTTGGCCCACGACCTCAAGACCCGCCTCACCGAGGTGACAGGTGGGCTGACGGGCACGATTGGCATCGGGAGTTCGAAACTGATCGCCAAGATCGCCTCGGATCTCGACAAGCCCGATGGCCTCACCATCGTCGCTGCAGGCACCGAAGTCGATTTGCTCGGGCCCATGCACGTCAGTGTGATTCCGGGCATCGGCCCGGCAACTACAGAGCGACTACGACGCATCGGAGTCAGTACCGTCGCAGGTCTACGCGAGATCAGTCGCGACGAACTCGTGCGAGTACTCGGACAAGCGCACGGGGCGGGCCTCTATGACCTTGCCAGGGCGAAGGATGATCGAGCAGTCGTGGCAGAGCGCGAGACCAAGTCGGTCAGTGTTGAGGACACCTACGAGACAGACCACACTGATCGACGCATCCTGGAAGGTCTGGTGATCAAACAGTGCGCTCAGGTCGTCAAACGCCTCAAAGACTCACGGTTGTCGGGTCGCACGATCACACTGAAGGTGCGCCTACACGACTTCTCGACGTTCACGCGTTCATCGACCCTCGGCGAACCGACCGACGACCCTCGGATGATCAGCAAAGTTGCCACATCCTTGTTGAGCGATGTCGACACCTCTGGCGGCATTCGGCTCTTAGGTGTGGGGGTCTCGGGGTTGGCCGACTGGATTCAAGAAGACCTGTTCGCGCAAGAGACTGACCTCAGTGAGCCCCAGGTAGACCTGCCAGAGATTCCCACCTCGGGTGTGAGATCTAGCCGCACATGGGCCCCCGGAATGGACGTCACTCACCGCGAGTACGGCGCTGGGTGGGTGTGGGGAACGGGTCGCTCGGTGGTGACGGTTCGTTTCGAAACCGCTGAGACCGGGCCCGGCAAAGTGCGTTCCTTCGCCGTTGATGACCCCGACCTTTCTGCTGCGTCCCCGCCTCGCCGTGAGCCCTGAGGCAATGCCGGTAGTCCGACCGAACCCTCGGCACGAGGTCGAAAAAGGTGTAGGGCCCGCGAAAGTATGAGTTCCACGGGCCCTACGAATGTGATCTCTGCTCGGCCCGAGGGGCTTTGCGTCCTTCACGTGTGGCGGGCCTGTGATGTGACCTGCCATCTGGACTCTCACTGGGATTCCGATCACCCGCATCACCGGTGATCGTGTGGAGCCGAAGCTCCTCAGATGAATCTTTGTTCCTGTCCTGATCCCTTCGGCCTTTCGGCTTCTGGTAGGGCAATTTCTACGCCGCCTCGGAACCCCTGACAAGGGCTTGGGACACCAATTTTCAGAGTTTTTTCTGCGGTCGGCGTGTCGTCCACAAGTTCAGGCATCCCGTCCACAAGTTGCCTGACTTTTCCACACGCGCATCCTGTGGCCTGTGGAGAAATTCGAGCCCTCTGCGGGGTGGTCGCCCTTCATGGCCCGATCAGAATTGAGCTCAGATCTGTCTAGACAGGTACCTGCGAGCCGTTGTGTACGACGTACACGGACAACGCCCGCACGAAACGAAATCACCGGGCTCGAACACGCGAACTTTAAAGCCTCAGCTGTTGTGGATAACCCGCGACGGCACCAACAAAAGGTCGGTATCTCTTGATTGGTTGAGAAGTCCCTGAGAAACCCTTGTGTCTGGCAACTATTGGGAACCGCAGTCCGTCAAACCCTCCAGACACCGCAAGGGAATCTCTGACCCGAACGAGATGTTGCACGAGCCGTGGCCGGTGATGCGGCCGATGAAGGGAGCACCAAGTGAGCGTGAGTCGGATTGATCGTGAAATCGAAGGACGCGACAGCGTTGGTCTGTACCTAGACGAAATCGCACGCACGCCCCTTCTTGACGCCGAGACCGAGGTGGAGCTCGCCAAGACCATTGAGGCCGGCAAACTCGCCGAGATGTTGCTTGAAGAGGGTCGCATCGGGCGACGCAAGGGTGGAGCCCCAGGCGGAGCAAACGAAGACGAATTGCGTTGGCTAGCTGCCGAGGGCGAACGAGCCATGCAGCAGTTTGTGCAGGCCAACTTGCGGCTCGTGGTTTCCATTGCCCGCAAATATGGCCGATCGGCCATGCCGATCCTTGATCTGATTCAAGAAGGCAACACCGGCTTGATCCGCGCTGTTGAGAAGTTCGACTACTCCAAGGGCTACAAGTTCTCCACCTATGCCACCTGGTGGGTTCGTCAGGCCATCACTCGCGGCATCGCACAGCAAGCACGCGTGGTGCGGCTGCCGGTCCATGTGGTCGAAGAACTCAACCAGATCGGCGGGGCCCGACGGGTGCTTGAGCGCACCTTGGGCCACGAGCCAGACCCTGAAGAGATCGCTGCCGAACTCGACATGCCAGTTGAGCGAGTCCTGGACCTGATGAGCTGGGGTCGAGACCACGTCAGCCTGGACATGCCCCTCGATGAGAGTGGCGACACCTCACTGGGCGAACTGATGGCCCAAGAAGGCGCACCTGGACCCGACCTGACGGTCCTCGATGCCGACACTCGTGAGCGGTTAAGTTCGCTCATTGAACTTCTTGACGCACGATCCGCCGACATCGTTCGCAGCCGTTATGGGCTTCTCGATGGGCGTCAACACAAACTCGGCGACATCGGCGCGCGGCATGGCATTTCAGCCGAGCGGGTGCGTCAGTTGGAACGCGAAGCGATCGCCAAGTTGCGCACGCTGGCTGACCCAGACCTGGCTGCCTAGGTCTGGGCCGCTCGGCCAACCAGGTCGGCGTACACCTGCTCGACACGGGCACGCAGTTCCTCAAGCGTGCCCGTGTTAGCTATGACGACGGTGGCTGCAGCCAAGCGCTCGGCGCGACTGGCTTGGGCCGCCATGCGTGCAAGCGCATCTGCTTGCGTCATCCCCCGGTCTTCGCACATCCGCTGCACCTGAAGTTCTTCTGGCACATCAACCACGATGACTTCATCAAATCGGGCTTGCATGCCACCTTCGACCAGCAGCGGCATGTCCTCGATCACCAAGGCCCCCTCCGGAGCGTTAGAGACCAACTCTGCAGCCCTCGCGGCAATGCGAGGGTGGATGAGCGACTCAAGTCGATGACGACTTGCTTCGTCGGCAAAGACAATCGCGCCCAAAGCTGGGCGATTCAGTTCACCCTCGCGGGTCAAGATCCCTGGCCCGAAGGCCGCGACCACCTCGGCTAGTCCTGGGGTGCCCCGTGCCACGACTTCGCGGGCAATCAGATCACCATCAACGATCACACACCCCAAGTCGGCCAGCATCCCTGCGACGGTCGACTTGCCGCTGGCAATTCCGCCAGTGAGCCCGATTGTCACTCTTCACCCTCGCGGTGTCGTCGCCGCTGCTCTTCGGCACGTTCTCGGACTCGACGCAAGAACTCCTCGTCTGATTCAGAAGTTAAACCCTTGGCCCGACCTGGGCGTTCATATTCGGGAAAGGCACTTGTACGTGGTGGCCGCAAACTACGCGGGCGCAGAAAGAGCCACACAATGCTGGTCACAAAGGGCATGACGACAAGCAGGACGATCCAGCCCCACTTGGGCAGATGTGGCACCGAAGCGTCCGGCGTGCGAATTACGTCAATGAGCGCATAGATGGCAAGCCCCAGGCTGATGAGGCCCAGGAACAATTCAACGCGAACCATGGCAGAAGTGTGCCGTACAAACACAACACCCCCGGCTCAAGATGAGCCGGGGGTGTTGTAACGAACGGACTAGTTGCCGCCAGTGAGCTTCTCGCGAAGGGCCTGCAGCGCCTCGTCGCTAGCCAGCGAGCCACCATCAGCAGCAGGTGCTTCGCTGGAGTACGACGTAGCCTCGCCAGCCTCAGCCTCAGCAGCCTTGGCTTCTGCCTGCTGCTTAACGTGGGCCTCCCAGCGGGCGTGAGCCTCTGCGTACTGGTCTTCCCATGCCTTGCGCTGAGTTTCGAAGCCGGCCATCCACTCACCGGTTTCGGAGTCGAAGCCCTCGGGGTAGATGTAGTTGCCCTGGTCGTCGTAGGTCGCGGCCATGCCGTAGAGCGTCGGGTCGAACTCTTCGACGTCGACGGCCGTTGATGTCTCGTTGGCCTGCTTCAGCGACAGCGAGATGCGGCGACGCTCAAGGTCGACATCGATGATCTTGACCATGACGTCGTCGTTGACCTGAACAACCTGCTCGGGGATCTCGACGTGGCGCTCGGCCAACTCCGAGATGTGCACCAGGCCCTCGATGCCCTCTTCGACGCGAACGAATGCACCGAAGGGAACCAACTTGGTGACCTTGCCGGGCACGATCTGACCGATTTGGTGGGTGCGAGCAAAGTGCTGCCACGGGTCTTCTTGGGTCGCCTTGAGCGAGAGCGACACACGCTCGCGGTCCATGTCGACATCAAGAACCTCAACGGTGACCTCGTCACCAACGGTGACGACTTCGCTGGGGTGGTCGATGTGCTTCCAGGACAACTCCGAGACGTGAACCAGACCGTCGACGCCGCCGAGGTCCACGAACGCACCGAAGTTGACGATGCTGGAGACAACACCCTTGCGGATCTGGCCCTTTTGCAGCTGGTTGAGGAAACCGTGGCGAACCTCAGACTGGGTCTGCTCCAACCATGCGCGGCGAGAAAGCACCACGTTGTTGCGGTTCTTGTCGAGCTCGATGATCTTGGCTTCGAGTTCCTTGCCAACATACGGCATCAGGTCGCGCACGCGGCGCATCTCAACCAGCGACGCGGGCAAGAAGCCGCGCAAACCAATGTCAAGGATCAGACCACCCTTAACCACCTCAATGACGGTGCCGGTAACGACGCCATCTTCTTCCTTGACCTGCTCGATGGTGCCCCAGGCACGTTCGTACTGGGCACGCTTCTTCGACAGGATCAGACGGCCTTCTTTGTCTTCCTTCTGAAGAACCAGGGCCTCGACGCGGTCACCGACAGAGACAACCTCGGAAGGGTCAATGTCGTGCTTGATCGAAAGTTCGCGGCTGGGGATGACACCCTCAGTCTTGTAACCGATGTCGAGGAGAACCTCATCGCGGTCCACCTTGACGATGGTGCCGTCGACGATGTCGCCGTCGTTGAAGTACTTGATGGTTGCGTCGATCGCAGCCAGGAAGTCGTCCGCCGAACCGATGTCGTTAATCGCAACCTGAGGTGCGTCGATGATGTCAGCGGGGGTAGGGGTGATGGTCATGTAAGTAGTTGGATCCTTGGTTGTGGACAGATGTTGTGACAGATGTCGGTTGAGCACGCGCCACGTCCGTTTCACCGCCAAGGCCGACTTTGCCCCAACGGGCACAAACGTCATTTGAGGGCGAGCCAGAATCCGCTCGGTCTGAGACCCAGGCAGACATGCACACGCAAGGGCTAACAGTACGGCGCGCGATGCATCTGAGTCCAACCGAGTAGATTCAACCCGGTGAGCAGTCTGCCCGTGCGGCCTGAGCGTTTATGGGCCGATGAGACTCAGAGTCGGATCGCCAACCGAGGCGAGTGGGATCGCTACTCAGATGAGTACCAAGCCACCCATGGAGAGTTCTTGGGTGACGCTGGCTTCATTTGGTCTCCAGAGGGCACCGACGAGGGTCAACTCAAGATTCTCGGCGACGTTACGAACAAGACTGTCCTCGAAATTGGCTGCGGCGCGGGCCAGTGCTCACGGTGGATCAATCAGCGCGGCGGCTTCTCCGTGGGGCTTGATATTTCCCACCGTCAGTTGCAGCACAGCCTGCGCATTGATCACGGGGCTGACCAACACGTGCCCTTAGTCGAGGCGACCGGCAGCCAACTCCCCTTCGGCCCGCAGACCTTCGACATTGTCTTTTCGGCGTTTGGGGCACTGCAGTTCCTCGCCGATGAGCACCGGGTGTGTCAGGAGGCTGCCCGAGTGTTGCGACCAGGCGGTCGGTTTGCGTTCTCGATCACCCATCCGACCCGATGGATGTTCCCTGACGACCCCAGCGAAGCTGGCCTGACCGCCAGCCAGGATTACTGGGATCGCACTCCCTACGTTGAGGTTGATGACGCCACCGGCGAGCCCGCGTACGTCGAGCATCACCGCACCATCGGCGATTGGGTCAAAGCTTTGCACCGCGCAGGATTCGTGTTGCGCGATTTGGTCGAGCCCAAGTGGCCCGAGGATCATGACCGCACCTGGGGTGGGTGGTCACGCGTGCGCGGACTCATCACTCCTGGCACGGCAATTTATGTGGCCGACAAGGCTTAGAAGGAGTTCTGCACGATGCGAGTTGGTGTGATCGGTTGCGGCTACCTCGGTTCGACGACCGCGGCATGCCTGGCCGAC
>CALMMO010000453.1 GCA_937868455.1 uncultured Marmoricola sp. | reverse complement strand
GCTTGATCCAGAAGCCGGGGACCCAGAACAGCGCCGCGGGGGAGAGACCGTGGTTGAACATGTAGAGGTTGGCGCCGACCTGACCTTGGGGGTTCATCACGAAGATGCCCAAGACGATCAGGCCGAAGTGGCTCACCGAGGTGAACGCGATCAGGCGTGAGATGTTGTTTTGTCCAATGGCGACCAGGGCGCCATAAATCACCGAGATCAGCGCCAGCACGATCACGACTGGGGTTGCCCAGTGGCTCGCCTCGGGGAACAGCCCCAGGCAGAACCGGATCATCCCGAAGGTGCCGATCTTGTCCAAGATGCTGACCAAGAGCACCGAAGTGCCTGGGGTGGCTTCTTCGGTGGTGTCAGGCAGCCAGGTGTGCACGGGGAACATCGGCGCCTTGATTGCAAAGGCGATGAAGAAGCCGAGGAAGAGCCAGCGTCCGGTGTTGGTGGAGATGTCGAGTTGAGCCAAGTCGCTGATGAGGTACGACGGCTCACCGGCCTTGACCGACTGGGCGTAAAGGCCTACGACTGAGGCCAACATGATCAGACCACCGGCCAACGAGAACACCAGGAACTTCAAGGCCGCACGTGCTCGCCCAAAGCCTCCCCAGCCGCCGATCAGGAAGTAGATCGGGATCAGAGTCGCTTCGAAGAAGATGTAGAACAACACCAGGTCAGTGGCGGCGAACACGCCGATTGCCAGACCTTCGAGGGCCAGCATCCAGGCGAAGAAGGCTTTGCTCGACCAGCGCGGTGCCGGACGTGAGGCGCTCGCGGATGCCTCACCGTCTTCCCACGAGGCGATGATGACGATCGGCACCAAGATCGCAGTCAGCAGCACCAGCGAGAGGCCGATGCCGTCGACTCCGAGCGCGTAGTGCGCACCAAAGCTTTGGATCCAGATGTGGTCTTCGCTGAATTGGAATCCGCCATCGGGGCTGAAGCCCGAGGCCATCACACCAGCCAAGACCAAGGTGGCCACCGACACGAGCAGCGCCAGCTGCCGCGGCAGGAACGATCCCGGCTTCGACGGCATTGCCGCCAACACCAAAGCACCGATGATCGGCACCAGGATCAAGACAGTCAACCAGGGCATCAGAGAGTCACCACCAAGAGAGCAATCACCACGAGGGCTGCGCCACCGAGCAAGGAGAGCGCGTAAGAGCGGACATAGCCGGTTTGTAGACCGCGCAGCGCACCCGAGGAGAGCCGGAACGAGTCCGCGGCTCCTTCGATGGCGCCGTCGACCACGTGTTCATCAAGCACGGTGAGTGCCTTGACCGTGCCCATGGTGGGCGCGATCACGAACGACTCGTTGAAGGCGTCGCCGTACAAGTCCGCGCGAGCGGCCTTGGTGAAGGCTGAGACCTTGGTCGGTGCCTCGCGCGGGACTTCGCGCTTGCCCACGAGCATCCAAGCGGTGAGCACACCGACGGCCACGACGGCCAAGATGATCGCGCTCATCACGATGGGCGAGACCGCCAAGTGGTGTTCGTGAGGTTCGCCCACCACAGGTGCGAGCCAGTCGACGATCCAGTTGCCCCAGATCATCACGCCACCCAGGATCGAAAGCGCGGCCAAGATAACCAGCGGCATCGTCATGGACTTGGGTGACTCGTGCGGGTGCACATCGTCTTCCCAACGCTTGGCGGTGAAGTAGGTCATCAGCATCATCCGGGTCATGTAGAAGCCGGTGACGCCAGCGCCAATCAGGGCAGCCATCCCGGCCACCGGGTTGGTGGCGAAGGCCGACTCGATGATCTTGTCCTTGGAGAAGAACCCTGAGAACGGCGGCACACCCAAGATCGCTAGGTAGCCCATCGCGAACGTCAAGAACGTCACCGGCATCGCCTTGCGTAGCGCGCCGTAGTGACGCATGTTCACGTCGTCGTTCATCCCGTGCATCACCGAGCCAGCACCCAAGAACATGTTGGCCTTGAAGAAGCCGTGGGTGAGCAGGTGGAAGATCGCCAACGCGTAGCCGACCGGTCCAAGACCAGCGGCCAAGATCATGTAGCCGATCTGGCTCATGGTCGAGCCAGCCAGACCCTTCTTGATGTCGTCTTTAGCGCATCCGATCACCGCGCCCATGAGCAAGGTGATGCAGCCGATGACCATCACTGCCGTGCGGGCGTCTTCGGTGAGGGAGAAGATGAAGTTCGACCGAACGATCAGGTAGACACCAGCGGTCACCATGGTCGCGGCGTGGATGAGGGCGGAGACCGGGGTCGGACCCTCCATCGCGTCGAGCAGCCAGCTTTGCAGCGGGAACTGTGCGGACTTGCCACAGGCTGCCAGCAACAACAGCAGGCCAATCGCGGTCAGCGTCGAGGGGTCAGCCTGCTCTGACAGCTTCGAGATCGCCGCGAAACTGGTGGTGCCAAAGGTGGCGAAGATCAGCGAGGCGCCCAGCGCCATACCGATGTCACCCACGCGGTTCACCACGAAGGCCTTCTTGGCGGCCATCGCTGCAGAGTCCTTGTGCTGCCAAAAGCCGATGAGCAAGTACGACGCCAAACCGACGCCTTCCCAGCCCATGAACACTCCGAGGTAGTCACCCGAGAGCACCAGCACCAACATGGCCGCCACGAAGAGGTTGAGGTAGCCGAAGAACCGGCGACGCCGTGCGTCGTGGGACATGTAGCCGATCGAGTAAATGTGGATAAGTGACCCGACACCGGTGATCAGCAGCAAGAACAGTGCGGAGAGTTGGTCATAAAGCAGGCTGAACGACACCTGGTAGCTGCCAGCCTCGAACCAGGTCCACAACGACTGCTCGATGCTGCGATCCTCGGCCCCGCGACCTAGCAGGCCAATGAAGGCGGCCAGCGAAATGGCGAAAGAGCCAGCGACGGTGGCAGTGCCCAGCAGGTGGCCCCACTTGTCAGTGGCTTTGCCACCAATCAGGAGCACCGCAGCACCAAGGGCCGGCAGCGCGATGACGAGCCACAACAGCGAGAACACACCATCTGCAGCAACCGGTGAAATGACCGGCACTGCTTCACTGAACAGGGCTAAAGCTTGATTGCTCACAGTCAATCCCCTCAGTACTTCAGCAGACTTGCGTCGTCGACCGAGGCCGAGCGGCGGGTGCGGAAGATGGTCATGATGATGGCCAGGCCGACCACGACCTCAGCGGCAGCAACGACCATGACGAAGAACGCCGCGATCTGCCCCTCGAGGTTGCCGTTGACCTTGGCGAAGGTGATCAGTGCCAAGTTGCTGGCGTTGAGCATCAACTCCACGCACATGAACACGACGATCGCGTTGCGGCGTACGAGAACGCCGACGGCGCCAATGCTGAACAGAATCGCCGATAGCACTATGTAGTGAGTCGGGTTCATTTCGCGGCGCCTCCCTTCTTGCGCTTGCCGGCTTCAGAGAAGCCCGCTGCCTCGGCTGCCTCGGCGGTGTCGAACCACACCTCAGCAATGGTGATGTCGTACCAACGCCCACCCGGACGGTGGAACAACATCGAGTTTTCGTTGCCCTTGATGTCGTAGCCAGCAGGGCGGCCACCGCCAACCAGCGGCATGACCGAGCCTGACCACTTGCCCGGTGTTGCTGCCTCAACCTTCTTGGCCGGAGCCTTCTTGGCGGGCGCCTTCTTGGCAGGTGCGGCCTTAGCTGGTGCGGCCTTCTTTGCGGGCGCCTTCTCAGCAACGGCCTTCGCAGGTGCAGCCTTAGCCGGAGCAACCTTCTTGACCGCAGCCTTCTTGGTGGCTGCCTGCTTTGCGGTTGCCTTCTTTGCTGGCGCCTTCGTGGCAGCGGGTTCGCTCACCTCAGGCGTAGTGGCCGCAGAGTCGACGGCCGCAGGAACCGCAGCAGCGGCGCTTGCACCCAGTGCGAGAGCGCCTTCGGGTGCATCGTGGCCAACCTGGTCGTGAGTGAGTTCGACGATGTCATCGGCCAACGCAGGGGCCGACTGCACGGTCCCGCGAGCCTTGAGCACGCGCGAGATGGATGCCTCGGCCACCGAGCCATCAGGCAGCAGCGCCGGAGTGTCGGTGGCGTTGTGACGAGCAAAGACACCAGGTGCAGGCAGTGGGCCAAGTGGCTTGCCCGACTCGGCGTAGTCGCGCATGCGCTGACGCGCCATCTCGGCCTGGCCGATCTTCGCGGTCAAGCGCTCGCGGTGAGCTAGCACCATCGCGCCGACGGCTGCGGTGATCAGCAGGAGGGAGGTTGCCTCAAACGCCAAGACGTACTTGCTGAACAAGATATGAGCCAGACCCTGCACGTTGCCGTCTTTGTTGGCTTCACTCAGACCCGAGGAGACAGTGCCGACAGAGACCTGGGCGATGCCAGCAACCATGGTGCCGCCAAAGAGCAGACCCACGATCGCGGCAAACACGCGCTGGCCCTTGATGGTTTCGACCAGTGAGTCTGAGGAGTCGACGCCCACCAGCATCAAGACGAACAAGAACAGCATCAAGATCGCGCCGGTGTAAACGATGATCTGCACCGAGAACAGGAACGGCGCCTCAAGCTTGAGGTAGAGCACCGCAAGCGAGACCATCACGACTGCCAAGAGCAGCGCGCAGTGGACCGCTTTGCGGACGAACAGCAGACCGAGTGCGGCTGCCACCATCACCACGGCCAAGACCCAGAAGGTGGTCACTTCTCTTCACCTGCCTTGGCGGTTGCGCCACGGTAGTAGTCGCCCTCGTCGGCGCCCAGCAACATCGGGTGCGGGGGTTGCTCCATGCCAGGCAGGAGCGGGGCGAGCAGGTCGGACTTTTCGTAGATCAAGCTGGCGCGCGTGGTGTCTGCCAGTTCGTATTCGTTGGTCATCGTGAGCGCACGCGTGGGGCACGCCTCGATGCACAACCCGCACAAGATGCAGCGCAGGTAGTTGATTTGGTAGACGCGGCCGTAGCGCTCACCGGGTGAAAAGCGCTCATCGTCAGTGTTGCTTGCGCCTTCGACGTAGATCGCGTCTGCTGGGCATGCCCAGGCACACAGTTCGCAACCAACGCACTTCTCCAGACCATCGGGCCAACGGTTGAGTTGGTGACGGCCGTGGAAGCGAGGTGCGGTTGGCACCTTCTCAAAGGGGTACTGCTCGGTGACGACCTTGCGGAACATCGTCTTGAAGGTGACTCCAAACCCAGCAACTGGGTCGATGAAGCCTTCCTTGAGATCGTTGATGAGGCCCATCAGCGCTTCCCATCCTTAGTAGCGGGCATCGGCGGCACTGGGTAACCGCCACTGAAAGCATCGAAGGGCTCATCGCTTGCTGGTGCGGCGACTGCCTTCTCTTTCGCAGGGATCATGAACGACGCCAGGAGCGCGACGAGTGCCACGCCGATGATGATGAACATGGTCTGCCGGTCAAGTTGGTAGCCGCTGTTGGTCAGCGCCTTCAAGGCCGCCACTGCCAAGGTCCATGCCAGGGCAACCGGGATCAGCACCTTCCAACCAAAGTGCATGAACTGGTCATAGCGAAGGCGAGGCAGCGATCCGCGCAACCAAATGAACATGAAGATGAAGAGGAAGACCTTGGCGAAGAACCACAACACCGGCCAATAGCCTTCGTTGGCTCCAGCCCACATCTGGCTGATCGGCCAAGGCGCGCGCCAGCCCCCGAGGAACAAGGTGGTGGCGATAGCCGAGACGGTGGCCATGTTGATGTATTCGGCCAAGAAGAACAGCGCAAACTTCAAGCTGGAGTACTCGGTGTGGAAACCACCCACGAGTTCACCTTCGGCCTCGGGCAAGTCAAAGGGTGCCCGGTTCGTTTCGCCCACCATCGCGATCACGTAGATCACGAAACTGGGGAACAGTTGGAAGCCGAACCACCATTGCTCTTGGGCCGCAACGATCTCTGAGGTCGACATCGAGCCGGCGTACATAAACACCGAAACCAGCGCCAATCCCATGGCAACTTCGTAGGAGATCATCTGAGCGCTTGAGCGCAAGCCGCCAAGCAAGGAGTACGTCGAGCCCGAAGACCAACCACCCAACACGATGCCGTAGATGCCGACTGAGGCAATAGCCATCACGAAGAGCACGGCCACCGGCATGTCAGTCAACTGCAAGGGGGAGGTGATGTCGGTGAAGGGCACCTTCACCTCAGGCCCGAAGGGGATCACCGAGAAGGTCATGAACGCTGGCACCACCGAAAGCACGGGGGCCAAGGTGAAGACGATCTTGTCGGCGTTCTTGGGAGTGAGGTCCTCCTTGAGGGCCAACTTCACGCCGTCTGCCAGGCTCTGCAACAACCCGAAGGGTCCCCAGCGGTTGGGGCCGATGCGGTGCTGCATGCGAGCCACCACGCGGCGTTCTGCCCAGATGTTGAACAACGTCAGCAAGACCAGCACCACGAAGATCAGCACGGCCTTGACGATCACCAACCACAGCGGGTCGTGACCAAAGGCGCTGAGAGATTCGCTCATCAGGCTTTGCCTCCTTCGGCAATGCGGACCCGACTGCCGGCGGGACCAACCAGGTGACGCACCGAAGCACCAGGAGCGCTTGCTGGCGCCCACACCGTGCCTGGAGCCATGTCGGCCGCGAGAGCTACGGGCAATTCGATGGAACCGTTGTCGCCACTGACCTTCACGACATCACCCTCGGCGACACCGAGGTCGTTGAGGGTCGCAGCGCCGACCAGGACCACTGGCTTGCGAGCGGTCTCGCGAAGCTTGGGGTCACCGTCTTGCATGCGTCCGTCGTCGATCATCTGTTTCCAGCCAGCGAGCACCAGACCTTCGGCTGCACCCTCGGCCTTGGTGACGGTGCCCGCGACGCGAGCCCCATCCCAGGCACCCACGGTGTGCATCTGGTCTGCGGCCTGTGCGGGCGTGCGGAAGCCGAGGTCGACGCCCATCTCGGTAGCGATGCCGGCCAGCACTCGCAGGTCGGGCAGCGCGGCTGGGGTCTCGAAGGCTTGCTCGAACTCGCGAACTCGGCCTTCCCAGTTGACGTAGCTGCCGGCCTTTTCGGTGTCGGCTGCGACCGGGAAGACCACATCGGCGTACTGAGTGATCGATGACTCGCGCAGGTCGAGGCTGACCACGAAGGTCTTGTCGAGGGCCTGCTGAGCCAAGCTCGGGTCGGCCAGGTCGGCTGAGTCGACACCAGCGATCACCAGTGCGTCGAGCAGGCCCGATGCGGCGGCGGAGACGATCTCGTTGCCGTCGCGACCGACGGTTTCGGGCAGGCGGTCCACACCCCACGCAGCAGCAAGGTCAACTCGCGCAGAGGCGTCGGAGACCGGGCGGCCGCCAGGAAGCAGCGTTGGCAAGCAACCAGTTTCGAGGGCGCCTCGGTCACCTGCGCGACGCGGCACCCAGGCCAGTCGGGCACCCGACTTGGTGGCTGCGGCAGCGGCGGCGCTGAGGGCACCTGGCACGGCGGCCAGACGCTCGCCAACAAGGACGACTGCATTGGAGTCGAGCTTGAGCTTGGCAATAGCTGCGGCCTCGTCGCCTGGCTTGGTGGCAACCAATTCAGCTTGCATCTTGCGGGTGCCTCGCGAACTGAACGGCGCAATGGTCACTACACGACCACCGCGACGCGAACGCTTGCGAAGCCGCAAGAAGATCGAGCCGGCTTCATCTTCGGGCTCCAGCCCGGCGAGTACGACGACCGACGCCGACTCCAGATCGGTGAAGGTGACGCCTTGACGAGCCACGATGTGCTCGGCCAAGAAGCCAGCCTCTTCAGCGGAGTGCTGACGGGCCCGGAAGTCGATGTCGTTGGTGTTGAGCACCACGCGAGCGAACTTCGAATAGGCGTAGGCATCTTCGTTGGTCAGACGTCCACCGGTGAGCACACCGACACTCTTGGCTGCCTGGAGTCCACGGGCAGCGACCGCGAAGGCTTCGAGCCATGAGGCCGGGCGAAGCTTGCCGTCTTCGCGCACCATCGGGTGCGTGAGCCGATCAGACATGGCGGCGTAACGGAAAGCGAAGCGGTCCTTGTCGGTGATCCACTCTTCGTTGACTTCGGCGTCTTCACCTGAGAGGCGACGCATCACCTTGCCGCGACGAGCATCAACTCGGATGGCTGAGCCACAGGCGTCGTGCTCGGACACACCGGGGGTGCTGACGAGGTCGAAGGGGCGTGAGCGGAAGCGGTACTCCGCGCTCGTGAGTGCACCCACGGGACAGATTTGGATGGTGTTGCCAGAGAAGTAGCTCTCGAACGGCTCACGCTCGTAGATGCCGACTTGCTGCAACGCACCGCGTTCGACCAGGGCGATGAACGGGTCACCAGCGATCTGCTGGGAGAACCGAGTGCATCGAGCACACAAGACGCAGCGCTCGCGATCGAGCAGCACCTGAGCCGAGATGTTGATCGGCTTGGGGTAGGTGCGCTTGACGGTGCCGGGTTCGTTGGCGAATCGCGACTCTCCGTTGCCATTGCTCATGGCTTGGTTCTGCAGCGGGCATTCGCCGCCCTTGTCACACACGGGGCAGTCAAGGGGGTGGTTGATCAGCAGGAGTTCCATCACGCCGCGCTGAGCCTTGTCAGCAACCGATGAGGTGGCCTGAGTGTTGACCACCATGCCGGGAGCAACGGTCAGCGTGCAGGAGGCCTGGGGCTTGGGGAAGCCACGGCCATTGCCAGCATCAGGTACGTCGACCAGGCACTGTCGGCAGGCACCAACAGGGTCAAGGAGCGGGTGATCGCAGAACCGCGGGATCTGTACGCCGATTTGCTCAGCAGCACGGATCACCAAGGTGTTCGGCGCAACGCTGACCTCGATGCCATCGATGGTCAGCGTCACCAAGTCGGACTTGGCAGGCGTGGTTGTCATGCCCCAACCTCCAGTTGACCGGCGTCGGTGTGAAGAGCGGACGCGGCCGGGTCAAACGGGCAGCCGCCGTGCTCGAGGTGCGCGAGGTATTCGTCGCGGAAGTACTTAATCGATGAGCTGATCGGGCTGGTTGCGCCATCACCGAGGGCACAGAACGAGCGGCCCAAGATGTTGTCGCAGATGTCGAGCAACTGCTCCAAGTCCGACTCTTGGCCCTGACCCTTTTCGAGCTTGCTCAGGGTCTGAACCAGCCACCACGAGCCTTCCCGGCACGGGGTGCACTTGCCACACGACTCGTGCTTGTAGAACTCAGTCCAGCGCAGCACCGCACGCACGACACAGGTCGTTTCGTCGAAGATCTGCAGCGCACGAGTGCCCAGCATGGAGCCGACCGCGCCGACACCCTCAAAGTCCAGAGGTACGTCGAGGTGCTCGCTGGTCAAGAGCGGGGTTGAGGAACCACCGGGGGTCCAGAACTTCAACTCGTGCCCATTACGCATGCCGCCGGCAAGTTCGATGAGCTTGCGCAAGGTGATGCCCAGGGGCGCTTCGTACTGACCGGGGTTGGCCACGTGGCCCGAGAGGGAGAAGATGCCAAAGCCCTTGGACTTCTCGGTGCCCATCGATGCGAACCAGTCAGCGCCGTGCTCCAAGATGCTGGGCACGCTTGAGATCGACTCGACGTTGTTGATCACGGTCGGGCTGGCGTACAACCCTGCAACCGCGGGGAACGGCGGGCGCAACCGGGGTTGGCCGCGACGGCCCTCAAGTGAGTCAAGCAGTGCGGTTTCTTCACCACAGATGTAGGCACCAGCGCCGGCGTGCACGATCAGGTCGAGGTTGTAGCCCGAGCCGTGGATGTCTTTGCCGAGGTGTCCGGCAGCGTAGGCCTCTTGCACCGCAGCCTGGAGCCGACGGATGACGTGCAGCACTTCGCCGCGCACGTAGATGAAGGCGTGCTTGGCGCGAATGGCGTAGCTGGAGATGATCACGCCCTCGACCAGGGTGTGCGGGCTAGCCATCATCAGCGGAATGTCTTTGCAGGTGCCCGGCTCTGACTCATCAGCGTTGACGACGAGGTAGCGGTCCTTGGGAGCCTTGCCTTCCTCGTCGGGAGGCAAGAAGCCCCACTTCATGCCGGTGGGGAAGCCAGCGCCGCCGCGACCACGCAGGCCCGAAGCCTTCACGGCCTCGATCACGTCGCCAGGCTGCATGGCCAAGGCCTTCTTCAAGGCGCCGTAGCCACCTTGGTTGGTGTAGGCCTCCAGGGTCCAGGCACGATCATCTGCCCAGTTCTTGGTGAGCACAGGTGTCAGGGTGTCCATGTCAGTTGTCCCCCTCCGGTGCGGTCCAGCCCTTGTCGTTGGCGATGCTCAGGCCCACCAATGAGGCCGGACCAGCGGCAGGGCCCTGATCGGCTTGGCCGTCGTTGAAACCTGCCAAGACACGCTCGGCTTCGCGCCAGGTGCACAACTTGGGGCCTCGGGTGGAGTGGACCTCTTTGCCAGCACGCAGGTCATCGACCAACGCAGTGGCCGACTCGGGGGTCTGGTTGTCCATGAACTCCCAGTTGACCATCACGACAGGTGCGTAGTCGCACGCTGCGTTGCACTCGACGTGCTCCAGCGAGATCTTGCCGTCTTCGGTGGTCTCGTCGTTGCCCAGATCAAGGTGGTCCTTCAACTTCGCGAAGATCGCGTCGCCACCCATCACCGCACACAAGGTGTTGGTGCACACGCCGACGTGGTAGTCACCGACCGGCTTGCGCTTGTACATCGTGTAGAACGTCGCCACACCGCTGACTTCAGCGGCGGTGATCTCCAAAATCTCCGCGCACGCTTCGATGCCCTCAGGAGTGATCTGGCCTTGAGCCGATTGCACCAAGTGCAGCATCGGCAACAGCCCCGAGCGCTTGTGGGGGTAGCGGGCCGCGATCTGCTTGAGTTCGTCGTACGTCGTGGGGTCGATCCCCTTCACGTTTCCTTCTTTCATCGGTCAACGCCACCCATCACAGGATCGATGGAGGCAATCGCCACGATCACGTCGGCAACCTGGCCACCCTCACTCATGATCGAGGTGGCTTGGAGGTTGGTGAACGACGGGTCGCGGAAGTGCACGCGGAACGGACGGGTGCCGCCTTCAGAGACGATGTGCGCGCCGAGTTCACCGCGAGGCGACTCAATCGGCACATAGACCTGACCAGCCGGGACCTTGAAGCCCTCGGTCACCAACTTGAAGTGGTGAATCAGGGCTTCCATCGACTCGCCCATGATGTGCTTGATGTGCTCGGGGCTGTTGCCCATGCCATCGGAGCCAATCGACAACTGGCTGGGCCAGCCGATCTTCTTGTCATCGATCATCACGGGTGCGCCTTCGAGACCTTCGAGACGAGTTACGCACTGCTCAATGATCTTCAGCGACTCCCACATCTCATCGAGACGGATGCGGAAGCGGCCGTAGGAGTCGGCGGTGTCCCAGGTGATGACGTCGAAGTCATAGTCCTCGTAGCCGCTGTAAGGCTGGTCCTTGCGCAGGTCCCAGGGGTAACCCGTGGAACGCAACACCGGACCGGTGATGCCCAGCGCCAAGCAGCCGGCCAAGTCAAGGTGACCGACACCTTCGAGGCGAGCCTTGAAGATCGGGTTGGCGTTACACAGTGCGGAGTACTCAGGAAGACGCTTCTTGAACAGCGCCACCACGCGGCGTACGTCGTCGAGCGAACCGGCCGGGAGGTCTTGGGCCACGCCACCGGGGCGGATGAACGCGTGGTTCATGCGCAGGCCGGTGATGATTTCGAAGATCTTCAAGATCTCTTCGCGCTCACGGAAACCGATCGTCATGACGGTCAGTGCGCCAATCTCCATGCCACCGGTTGCGATTGCGACCAGGTGAGAGGAGATGCGGTTGAGCTCCATCAACATGACCCGCATGACCTGAGCCTTCTCAGGCACCTGGTCTTCGATGCCCAGTAGGCGCTCAACGCCAAGGCAGTAGGTCATCTCGTTGTAGAACGGCGAGAGGTAGTCCATGCGGGTGCAGAAGGTCACGCCCTGAGTCCAGGAGCGGTACTCCATGTTCTTCTCGATGCCGGTGTGCAGGTAGCCGATGCCCGCGCGGGCTTCGGTGACCGTTTCACCTTCGAGTTCGAGGATCAGGCGAAGCACGCCGTGGGTCGATGGGTGCTGAGGACCCATGTTGACGACAACGCGGTCATCACCTTCATCGGCGATGCCGGAGACCAATGAGTCCCAGTCTTGGCCGGTAACAGTGAAGACGCGGCCCTGCGAGGTCTCGCTGGACTGTGCGTAAGGATCGGTGTTTGGCATTAGTTGTAGCTCCTGCGCTGGTCCGGAGGAGGAGTGGTCGCGCCCTTGTACTCAACCGGGATGCCACCAAGGGGGTAGTCCTTGCGCTGTGGGTGACCGGGCCAGTCGTCAGGCATCAAGATGCGAGTCAACGCCGGGTGGTCATCAAAGATGATCCCGAACATGTCCCACGTCTCGCGCTCGTGCCAATCAGCCGTCGGGTACGTCGGCACCACGCTCGGAATGTGCGGATCGGCATCGGGTGCGGTGACCTCGAGACGAATCCGACGATTGTGGGTGATCGAGAGCAAGTGGTAGACCGCGTGCAATTCGCGCCCGGTGTCTTCGGGGTAGTGCACGCCGCTCACGCTGGAGCACACCTCGAAGCGCAACTTCTCGTCATCGCGCAACAGCCTGGCCAGGCCTGGCAAGTCCTCGCGGCGGATGTGGAAGGTGATCTCACCGCGGTCGACGACTACTGATTCGAGCGCGTTCTCAATGCTGCTCGCGGCGGCCGCCTCGACCAAGGCCGAGTGGACCTCGTCGTACCAACCACCGAAGGGGGGCTGGCTAGCCGCTGGCATTTCGATGCTGCGTTGGATGCCGCCGTAGCCGGAGGTGTCTCCCGAGCCACGCACACCGAACATGCCAGTGCGGTGCTCGACTGCCCGGTTAACGGTCTGGGTGCCTTCCTCGACGGGGGCCGGCACAGTCTCTTCACTCATCGAAGCAGCCCCTTCATCTGCGAGGTCGGCAAGGCGTTGAGGCCTTCTTCTTCAAGTTCACGAATCTGGGCGATCCGGTTGGCGCCGAGCTTGGTGCCCTGCAGTTGCTTGTGCAGTTTGTCGATCGCGTCGATCAACATTTCAGGGCGCGGAGGGCAACCAGGCAGGTAAATGTCGACCGGAACGACGTGGTCGACACCCTGGACGATGGCGTAGTTGTTGAACATCCCACCCGAACTCGCGCAGACACCCATGGCCAAGACCCACTTGGGTTCGGCCATTTGGTCATAGATCTGGCGCAGAACCGGCGCCATCTTCTGGCTCACTCGACCGGCCACGATCATCAAGTCGGCCTGGCGCGGCGAGGCCCGGAAGACCTCCATGCCGAAACGAGCCAAGTCGTACTTCGGGCCACCAGTGGTCATCATCTCGATGGCGCAGCACGCCAAACCGAAGGTAGCTGGCCAAAACGACGCCTTACGGAAATAACCCGCAACGCCCTCAACTGTGGTGAGGAGAACCCCACTTGGGAGTTTCTCTTCGATGCCCATTCTTGTTCTCCAATCAGTCCCACTCGAGCCCGCCGCGGCGCCACACGTACCAGTAGGCGACGAACACGGGGACGATGAACAGAACCATTTCGATGAATCCAAACAACTTCATCTGGTCGTAGGCCACAGCCAGCGGGTACAGGAACACGATCTCGATGTCGAAGACGATGAACAGCATCGCGGTGATGTAGTAGCGCACCGGGAAGCGCCCGCCCTCGGCGGCCTGAGGGGTGGGCTGAATCCCACACTCGTAGGCGTCTGCCTTGGCTTTGTTGTAGCGCTTGGGACCTACGACGGCACTCATGATGATCGAGAAAACCGCGAAGCCAAGGGCCAAAGCCATCAGCGCCACAATCGGCGTATAAAGCTGCATCGTTCCTCCTTGCACGGCGAACACTTCGTGAGCATGTGAAAGCGTTCACGAATCGCCCGAGTCATCCTATGACCGACTCGGGGGTAGTGCGAACTGTGGGGGGCGCGACGCGCGTGCAGTTTCACCGGGTACCCGGTGAAACTTGCGCTTCCCCTGTGAAACTTCACATGGG
>CALMMO010000452.1 GCA_937868455.1 uncultured Marmoricola sp. | reverse complement strand
CAGCTGAAGGCACCGCCGATGAGGGTGGTTTGCGGGCCGCCCGGCGCACGCATGGGCCCCCAAAAGTCTGTGGTGGTCGATTGGTAGGCAAAGTCGCGCACTTGGCCATCAAGGTTGCCATCGGTGATGAGGTAGGCACGCTGTCCGGTGAACTGGAAGTTGTAGCGCTGCATATCGATCGACCATGACTTGTCACCCACGATGTAGAGCCCACGTTCGACTTGGGCGATCAGTCCGTCGGTGTCTGGCCCTTGTGGGTCTGGCTGAAGGGAGACGTTGGCCATGCGCTGGATCGGGATATGGCTGGGGGAGTCGGCGAACGCACAGCCATTAGAGCGACCGCCATTGAGGCGTTGACCGAACTCGTGGGCCATTGGTCGATCGAGTTGATAGCCGACAAAGATGCCGTCTTTGACGATGTCCCAGGTTTGACTGGCCACGCCCTCGTCGTCGTACCCCACGGTCGCGAGGCCGTGCGGCACGGTGCGGTCACCTGTCACGTTCATCAGTGGTGAGCCGTAGACAAGCGTGCCCAACTTGTCGGGTGTCGCAAAAGATGAGCCGGCGTAGTTGGCTTCGTAGCCCAAAGCTCGGTCGAGTTCGGTGGCGTGCCCGATCGATTCGTGAATCGTGAGCCACAGGTTGCTGGGGTGGATGACCAGGTCGTAGGTGCCGGCTTGGACTGAAGGCGCCCGCAACTTCTCTGCCAACAAGATAGGCAACTGGGCGATCTCGTCGTCAAAGTCGTAGCCGCCGATGAGGTACTCCCAGCCTTGCCCCACGGGCGCAGCGATGGAGGCCATTGAGTCGAACCGATCTTGCCAACTGCCAAAGACTTCAAGGTGGGGTTGAACGCGCACACGTTGTTGGATCAGGTGCGACCCGGCGAGGTCTGCGTAGAACTTGTTTTCTTGCACCAACTCCAAGCTCCCCGCGGCGTGCTCCACCTCTGGGTTGGCAAGGAGTCGGGCAGTCCAATCGCACAGCAGCGCCGACTTGTCGTGGTGGGGCACCTCAAATGGGTTGATGTCGTACGCCGAGACCCAGGTGCCTCGATGGACTGGCTCGGGAGCCAGACTGACGCGGCGCCGAGTCATGGGCGCCGCCACCTGTGCCACTCGAACGGCTCGCTCGGCAACGTTGACTGCGCCGTCATGGCTTAACGAGGTGGTGGCAGCGAAACCCCAGACACCGTTGAGGAGCACACGTACGGCGAAGCCAAGGTCACTGTCGTCGTCCGTGCCCTGAATCTGACCATCGCGCGCACTCAGTGTCTGATAGCGCACACACTCAAGCCTGAAATCGGCGTGTGCGGCACCCAGGTCGCGGGCGCGCGAGAGGGCTGTCTCAGCCAGACGATCCAACGGGATGTCTAGAAAAGCGGGATCAAGGGCGGGCATAGCAACCCAACCTACCCACAATGACCGCTGGCGCTAGCCAATCGCACAGAAGAACCGTTGCGACCCTTGACCACTTCGAGTCGCATCGGGACACGCTGACGGATCTCGGCAACGTGACTGACGATGCCAACAACCCGGCCGCCGTTGCGCAAGAGATCAAGCACATCGAGGACCTGATCGAGAGTTTCTGGGTCGAGCGAGCCGAAGCCTTCATCGACGAAGAGAGTGCCAATCTCCACACCGCCGGCCTCCTGAGTGACCACGTCGGCCAAACCGAGGGCCAGGGCCAAGGACACAACGAAGGTCTCGCCCCCCGAGAGACTCTCGGGCGCTCGAACCGTGTCAGTCCACTCATCGACAACTCGCAGGCCCAGACCGCCTTGGCGCTCTCGGGCACCGCGTTGTTCGGTGTGCTCCAGTCGGAAGCGGTGGTCGATCATGGGGCCTAAACGCAGGTTGGCCGCGTCGACGACGTGCCGGAGCCGTTGAGCCAAAACGTAAGCCGAGAGGCTGATGCGCGCTGGGTTGTGTCGGCCTTTGCCTTCAAGAAGTTCGCTGAGTTCCTTGACCAAAACCCATGACTCATGGAGAGGTCTGAACTGGTCGATGGCGTCGGGTAAGTGGGCCTGCAAT
>CALMMO010000451.1 GCA_937868455.1 uncultured Marmoricola sp. | reverse complement strand
CTGATCGTGGCGTCATTGCCAGGAGATCGACTCGATCACCTCTATGCCACTGCCACGAGCCTGGGTCTGACAGTTCTGGTCGAAGTGCACGACGAAGTCGAGACCGAGCGCGCAGTTGCGCTGGGGGCCGAACTCATCGGAGTCAACGCCCGCAACCTCAAAACTCTCCAGGTTGATCCCGACACATTCGGGCGACTAGTGCAAGGCATTCCTGCCGATCGGGTGCCGGTGGCCGAGTCAGGGATCAGCGGAGTCGAGGATGCTGCGCGCTACTTCAATGAAGGCGCCAAGGTCATCTTGGTCGGCGAAGCATTGGTGAAAGATGGCGACCCTGCAGGCGCCGTACGAGCACTCAGAGGGGTGTCATGAGCAGTTACGGAGCCGACGAGCGCGGCTGGTTTGGTGAGTTCGGCGGGCGATTCATGCCCGAAGCGCTCGTGGCGGCGCTCGACGAACTCGATCACGCCTGGCGCGAAGCGATGGCCGACCCGGAGTTCGTGGCCGAGTTCGCCGCAATCTGTCGTGACTACGCCGGCACCCCTTCGTTGTTGTACGACGCACGTCGCCTCAGCGATCGTGTGGGGGCGCGCATCCTGCTCAAGCGTGAAGATCTCAATCACACTGGTGCCCACAAGATCCGCAACGTGTTGGGGCAGGCATTGCTCACCAAGCGGATGGGCAAGTCCCGGGTCATTGCCGAGACAGGGGCCGGTCAGCACGGTGTCGCGAGTGCTACTGCGGCGGCGTACTTCGGGTTGGAGTGCGTGGTCTACATGGGTGAAGTCGACACCGAGCGCCAGGCGCTTAACGTCGCCCGGATGAACCTCCTTGGCGCCAGCGTGGTGCCGGTGAAGAGTGGCTCGCGCACCTTGAAAGACGCGATCAACGAGGCATTGCGTGACTGGGTGGCCAGCGTTGACCACACTGCCTATCTGTTTGGCACTGCCGCTGGTCCGCACCCGTTCCCCAGCATGGTGCGTGACTTCACGCGCGGCATCGGTGATGAAGCCCGGGCTCAGAGTCTGGAACTTCTTGGAGCTTTGCCAGACGTCGTCGCGGCGTGTGTGGGCGGTGGCTCGAACGCTATTGGCCTGTTCACCGCATTCCTCGATGACAGCGACGTTGAGATTTATGGGTTTGAGGCTGGCGGCGATGGAGTTGAAACCGGGCGGCACGCGGCGACGATCATGGCAGGGGACGAAGGCGTGCTTCACGGGGCACGCACCTATGTGCTGCAAGACGACGATGGCCAAACGATCGAGTCGCACTCGATCAGCGCGGGACTCGACTACCCGGGCGTTGGCCCCCAACACGCACACCTGGCTAAGACTGGTCGCGCGACCTATGAGCCAGTCACTGATGCGGAGGCGATGGACGCACTAGCGCTCTTGTCTCGCACCGAAGGCATCATTCCGGCCATCGAATCCGCACACGCCCTAGCTGGGGCTTTGCGAATCGCCCAAGACCGACCTGGGCAAACGATCCTGGTGAACCTCTCAGGACGCGGAGACAAAGACATGGGCACCGCCATTGAGTGGTTCGGTTTAGGGGAGACCAAGTGAGCACCGCACGAGCCTTCGATAAGGCCAAAGCCGAAAACCGGGCGGCCTTGATCGGCTATCTGCCCGCAGGCTTCCCGACCGTGGCCGGCAGCATCGAGATCATGAAAACCATGGTCGAGGCCGGGTGCGATGTCATCGAGATCGGCTTGCCCTACACCGATCCAGTGATGGATGGCCCCACGATCCAAGAGGCGGCCCAACGTGCACTCGAAGGCGGGGTGCGAACGAGCGACGTACTGCGAGTGGTTGAGGCTGTCGCCGCGACCGGTGTGCCAACCGTCGTGATGACTTATTGGAACCCAGTCGAGCGCTATGGGGTCGACCGCTTTGCCGCCGACTTGGCCAGCACAGGAGGCGCTGGTCTCATCACGCCCGACCTCATCCCCGACTATGCACCCCACTGGATCGCGGCAGCCGACACACATGAGTTGGACAAGATCTTCTTGGTAG
>CALMMO010000450.1 GCA_937868455.1 uncultured Marmoricola sp. | reverse complement strand
CGGTACGGGCGTTGAGTGAACTCAGGGCCGCTGGCTACCGGATCTTGGCCACCGACGGCAACGGTGAGGTTGAGATCCAAGAGGCAGGGTTGACCGACTCACACGCCTGGCTCTTTGGCAACGAGGCGTGGGGGCTGCCTGCTGAACTTGCGGCATTGGCCGATGCTCGAGTGCGCATCCCCATGGCTGGTCGCGCCGAGAGTCTCAACCTGTCCACCGCGGCCGCAGTTGCGCTGTGGGAGAGCACGCGGCATTGAGGCTGTGCCCGCAGATCTGCACGTTTCCTGCACGCTAATCAAGCCTTGTCCTGACCCCGCGCGCCTTAGCCTTTGACTCATGAGTTCATCGCGGATCTTGGTGGTCGAAGACGATCGGATCATCAGTCAGGCCATCACCGATCGGCTCAAGGCCGAAGGGTTCACCCTCTCCGCGGCGTACGACGGCCCTAGCGCGGTCGCCGCTTTCGAGCAGTTCGAGCCAGATCTGGTACTCCTTGACGTGATGCTCCCAGGTTTTGACGGGTTGGAAGTGTGTCGCCGGATTCAAGCCTCTCGACCAGTGCCGGTGCTGATGCTGACCGCGCGCGATGACGAGTCCGACATTCTGACTGGGCTCGCCGTGGGAGCCGATGACTACCTAGTCAAGCCCTTCCGCATGCGTGAGGTGGTCGCCAGAGTTCGTGCGCTGCTGCGCCGGGTCGAACGGGCCGCAGAACTGGCCGCTGGTCCAGGTGGGATCAGCGAGGTTGGTGATCTGGTCATCGACCGCGGGGCACGTCGGGTCATGGTCGATGGCCTGGAACGCCACCTGACCCCAACTGAGTTCGACATCCTCGCGCTACTCGCGAAGTCGCCGGGGCAAGTGGTCTCTCGGGAGCGGTTGCTCGCTGAGGTCTGGGGATGGAGTGACGCTGGAGGCACCCGCACTGTGGACTCCCATGTGCGCGGCTTGCGCGCCAAAGTTGGCGCCGAACGCATTCGCACTGCGCATGCAGTGGGTTATGCCTTGGAGGCTGGACAATGAGTCAATCTCATCCACTTGAAGGACTTTCCAGCATCAAACTGAAGCTGGGCCTCTTGGTGGGCGTCAGTGTGCTCCTGAGCACGCTTCTGGCCACTGTGGGCGTCTCCAATGGCGTGCCATGGTGGCTGTTCGTGCCGATCTCGGTGATGGTCGCCCTCGCAGTCACCCAGTTGCTCGCAGTTGGCATGACCGCCCCTTTGCGCGAGATGACTGCTGCTTCCCAGCGGATGGCC
>CALMMO010000449.1 GCA_937868455.1 uncultured Marmoricola sp. | reverse complement strand
AAGACCTGATGAAGCCCACAGCGATGCTTTATCGCAACCTCTTGGCGATCGAAGTTGAGGAGTACCTGCGCACTTATCCGGTCGATGGCGTGGTCCTCATGGGCAACTGCGACAAGTCGGTGCCAGGCGCATTGATGGGTGCGGCCAGCGCCGACCTGCCCGCGATCATGGTCACTGGCGGGGCACGACCGGTGGCGAGGTTCCAAGGCAAGCAGGTGGGCACCGGCACCGACCTGTGGCGTGCCTGGGAAGACCATCGGGTGGGCCGGCTTAGCGATGAGCAGTGGCGCGAATTCGAGCGGTGCCTGGCTTGCGGGCTGGGTGCGTGCAACACGATGGGCACGGCCTCAACCATGGCGATCTTGACCGAGGCGCTGGGGATGGCCTTGCCGGGGACCGCAGTGATCCCGACTGGAGATCCGGCTCGTGATGAGGCCGCCTATCGCAGTGGCACACGCATCGTCGAGATGGTGGCCGAAGATCAGCGCCCCTCACACATCCTGACCGACTCGGCGTTGCGCAACGCAGTGAAGGTGTTGCATGCGGTGGGCGGATCGAGCAACGCGGTGCTGCATGTGCTGGCCATCGCTGGTCGACTCGCCAGCAGCTTGTATCTCGATGACATCGATCAACTGGGGCGCGACATCCCCGTGCTGGCCGACGTGGAGCCCTCTGGGGCCGGGCTGATCCAGGACTTCCACCAGGCCGGGGGAGTGCCCGCAATCATGCGACTCCTTGTCGAGCACTTCGAGACCGATGCGCTCACCGTGACCGGTCGCTCGTGGGCGGAGGAGTTGCCTACTGAAGTTGCCGCATCTGGAGTGTTGCGTGACCCCAGTGATCCTCTCCATGAGGGTGGCGCGTTCGTGGTGGTCCACGGAGACCTCGCTCCTGATGGTGCAGTGCTCAAAGCCTCGGCCGCCTCGCCTGAACTGTTTGAACACACAGGGCCGGCCGTCGTCTTTTCGTCGTACGACGATATGCGCGCGCGCATCGACGACCCCGAGCTAGACGTGAGCCCGGAGAGCGTTTTGGTGCTCCTAGGTGCAGGCCCGGTGGCCGTGCCGGGGATGCCGGAGTGGGGGATGATCCCGATTCCCGCCAAGCTGGCCAAGTCAGGTGTCAGTGACATGGTCCGAGTCACCGATGCCCGGATGAGTGGCACCTCGTTTGGCACGTGCTTCTTGCATGTCGCGCCTGAAGCGGCAGTTGGCGGGCCACTCGGTCTCGTGTGCGACGGCGATCTGATCCAGGTCTCGGTCGCGAATCGCCGCATCGATCTGCTTGTCGAACCCTCCGTGCTGGACGCTCGCCGCGCCGCATGGACTCCTCCCATCAGTGAGCATCTGCGCGGTTGGCCTGCGCTCTATCAAGCTCACGTGACGCAAGCCGACACCGGCTGCGACCTAGATTTCCTGCGGGCGCCAACTCAGGGGCATCGCAGGGTTATCTCCCCGATCGTGGGGAGGTCTTAGCGGTGCAATCACGCTGCGAGATACCAATGACCGCCAGCGGGCTGCGCTGCCGGTGAGAACAGGAGAACAGATGCGTAAAGCGATACTCGCGGTCACGGCCGTGGTAGCTGCTGCGTCATTGGCAGCATGTGGAAGTGACGCCGGAGGCGGCGGCACTGGCAGCGACAAGGTCACGTTGACCCTGTGGCACAACTACGGCACAGAACAAAATGCCGTGGCCACCCAAAAGCTCACCGACGCCTATCACAAGGCGCACCCGAACGTGAGTTTCAAGTTGGTCAGCCAACCCGGTGACAACTACTTCTCACTGCTTCAGGCAGCAGCGATCTCTAAGACTGGGCCCGACTTGGCAGTCATGTGGACTGGTCTGTTCACCTTGAAATACGCCTCCGGTCTGACCAACCTCAAGCCACTCATTCCGGCGGAGACATTGAGCAAGGTCAACGGCCTGGACTGGATGTCTGCTGACTTCAACGCCGAGAACGGCCCCTATGTCATGCCTCTGGAGCGTCAGTTCTACATCGGCTTCTACAGCAAGAAGGCGCTGGCCAAGGCTGGGATCGCGAAGGTGCCCACCACCTGGAACGAACTCAACTCAGCCTGCACCGCTCTCAAGGCTGCTGGCTACACCCCGTTGGTCTACGGCAACGGTGGCCAGAGCTTGGGTGCCACCTTCTACCCCTGGTACGACGCCAGCTACCTAGCCATCGGTGCTCACTCGGTGGATGACTGGAAGGGGCTCTATGACGGTGGCATCGCCTGGGATGACCAGTCGAACATGGATCAGTACACCAAGTGGGCTGCGCTTCAGAAGACTGGATGCACCAACCCTGACATCTTGACGAAGACGAACAACCTCGATGACTTCACCTCGGGCAAGGCCGCGATGATCATCGATGGCACCTGGGACACCCAGAAGTTCACCGATGCCATGGGTGACGACGTGGCAGCGTTCGTGCCGCCATTCTCTGACTCCCCGATCAAGGGCGTGGTGGAGTACCCCGGTGACGGGTTCGCGATCACGAGCTACTCCAAGAACCAGCAGGCAGCTGCCGACTTCTTGGCGTTCATGGCCACTCCTGAGGGTGCAAAGCTCATCGATGAAGCGGGCCTGATCCCAGACCTCGAGGGCTCGACGACCACTAACCCGGTCAACCAGCAGATGCTCGCATTTGCTGAGGAGCAGGGCTTCGTGAGGTACCCCATGCTCGACAACGTCGTGCAGGGCAACGTGGTCGATGCCGGCAACAAGATCTTGCCTTCCATCCTGGCGGGCAAGACCAGCCCAGCTGACGGTTTGGGTCAACTGGCCACAGTGTGGAACCAGTTGCCTGAAGACGAACGCGGCTCGACGTACAAATAACTAGTCTCTGGTGGGGGGTGAGGAATCTCGCCCCCCACCGGGCTCACTTTGAACCGAAAGGGGCAGCGCGGTGAGTAGCGCGTCCACGACCACGCCCCATCGAGGGACGTTGACTCGGTCTCGTCACAGGACGGGGCTGGTGCTCAGCGCGCCTGCGTTCGCGTTGGTGGCGCTGCTGCTCGGCATCCCGATCATCCAGGCGGTCTATCACTCGATGACCGATTGGGATGGCATCAACTCAACCTGGATCGGGCCTTCGGCCTACGTGCGAGAACTCTCCAACCCGATCTTTTGGCGAGTCTTGGAGAACAACGCATTGCTGCTGCTCTCGGTGCCGGTGGCGATCTTGATCCCGCTAGGCATCGCTGCGGTGCTCAACGAGCGCGTTTTTGGATGGCGCTTCTTCCGCACGGTCTACTTCCTGCCGACCGCTGTGTCATGGGTCGTCATTGGCATGGTCGCGGTGCGCTTCTTTGCCCAAGACGGGATGCTCAATCACATGCTGGAGCGCATCGGATTCGCTGCTGCGACCACCGACATGCTCGCCGACGAGCGCAGCGCGTTGGTCGCGGTGGGGATCACCTTCGTGTGGTCCATGGTCGGCACCAACACCATCATCTTCTTAACCGGAATGGCCACCTTGGACCCCTCGCTGCACGAGGCTGCGCGAGTCGACGGGGCCGGACCGTTGAGCATCTTTTGGCACATCACACTGCCTCAACTCAAGCGGTTCGTGCA
>CALMMO010000448.1 GCA_937868455.1 uncultured Marmoricola sp. | reverse complement strand
GCTGACTTCATCAAGACATCCACGGGCAAGATTCAGCCGGCAGCGACCCTGCCGGTGACCATGGTGATGTTGGAAGCGGTGCGCGATTACAAAGCACAAACTGGCACGCAGATCGGGGTGAAGCCCGCTGGCGGCATCCGCACCTCCAAAGATGCGATCAAGTACCTCGTGATGGTCAACGAGGTCGCTGGCCCCGAATGGTTGAGCCCCGATTGGTTCCGCTTTGGTGCCTCCACACTCCTCAACGATCTGCTGATGCAGCGATCGAAGATGCAAACCGGCCACTACTGGGGCCACGACTACGTGACGTTGGACTGATCATGAAATTTGACTACGCACCCGCCCCTGAGTCCACCTCCGTCGTGGACATCAAGGCCTCCTACGACCTGTTCATTGAGGGGGAGTTTCAAGCCGGTCATGGCACTTCGTTTAAGACCATCAACCCCGCCACTGAGGAAGCACTCGCCGAGATCGCCACGGCCGATGAGGCCGATATTGACCGGGCCGTGAAGGCAGCGCGCAAGGCCTACGACAAGGTGTGGGGACCCATGTCGGGCACTGAACGGGCTAAGTACCTCTTTCGCATCGCTCGCATCATCCAAGAGCGTTCGCGTGAACTCGCCGTACTTGAATCCCTCAACAACGGCAAGCCAATCAAGGAGTCTCGCGACTTCGATATCCCAACGGCGGCTGCCCACTTCTTCTACTACGCCGGTTGGGCAGACAAGTTGGAGTACGGCGGCTTCGGCACCCAGCCCTTGGGGGTCGCAGCCCAGGTGATTCCATGGAACTTCCCGTTCCTAATGCTCGCCTGGAAGATCGCACCAGCGTTGGCTTGTGGCAACACTGTGGTGCTCAAGCCCGCCGAGACCACGCCGCTCACTGCGTTGTTGTTCGCTGAGATCTGCCAGCAAGCCGATCTGCCTCCGGGTGTGGTCAACATCGTGACGGGAGCGGGTGGAACTGGCCGCGCGTTGGTCTCACACCCAGACGTCAACAAAGTCGCGTTCACCGGTTCAACCGAGGTTGGTCGCCAGATCGCCAAGGCAGTCGCTGGCACCACCAAACGCCTCACCCTCGAACTTGGTGGCAAAGCCGCCAACATCATCTTCGATGACGCTCCGATCGACCAGGCGGTCGACGGGATCGTCAACGGGATCTTCTTCAACCAGGGCCACGTCTGCTGCGCC
>CALMMO010000447.1 GCA_937868455.1 uncultured Marmoricola sp. | reverse complement strand
TCGTACTAATCAAGAGGGCCAAGAAGCCGATGCGCAGCGGCGTGATCACAAAGGCGTTGACCATGCGGGCCGATTGGCTCACCGGCGCGATATCTCCATAGCCCGTAGTGCTCAATGTGACCGTTGTGTAGTACGTCGCATCAACAAGATCGACCTTGTGTTGCGGGTCGTTGATGTCGACGTAGCCATCGCGCTGAACCCACACCAACAAGACCGTGAACACCAAAATGGCAAGCGCAACGAGCACTCGCTTGGTCAGCGTCGCCCAGGGCGATTCAACTCGCTGAGGGAGTCGAATCGAGTCGATATCGGCCGACTGCTCACGAAACGACATTGCCATAAATCACCGTTTGTGACTCCCCATCAGCGCTGGTGCGAATGGAGAAGAACCGGAAGTTGTCACCCTTCGAAGGGACCGTTGCCCCTGCGTCGCTGCGACGCCAGCGCCCACACAAGGTGCCATCCTTGGCGCCTTCGGCGGATGCGGCCGCGTCGCCACTCAAGCACAGTTGGCTGCCGGTGGACTTGTAACTGATGACGGTGCCAACCGTCTGCGTGACTCCACCAGATCCGGTGACATCACCAATGAAATAGCCAGCTAACAAGCACAAAGCGCCGCCAGCGAAAAAGACTGGAGTCGGCAGCGTCACATTACCCACGGGCCTCAGTCTGGCACGGGTTAGCCGAGCCTTCGCATTGGGAGGACATTCGAGCCTGGCTGGCTGCTGAGAATCACCTGGTCAACCGTCGCCCGACCATCGGGCCACAGCGTCAGGCTGACTTCGTCACCGACCTGAGGGGCCGCAGATCGTGCCTGAGCCACCTTGGCAAGCAAACGGCCGCTCCAACTGGCCCGCAACTCCCCCGCAGGCACCCTGACCAGGCAGATGCCCACGTCGATGCCGACCACGTGGCCCGTCCAGCGAGTTGTCACGCGCCCACACTAGGCGCGCTGACATCACGAAGCATCTGAATATTCACCCCGTGGATCATCGCGGCGGGGCCGAGGCAGGATTCGATCAAGCCGTTGTCGCAGCGCCCGCGCCATCCGACGCTCTGACTCCTCACTCTGTGGCCAGATCGCATCGAGCGCGGCGTTAAGCGCCGCTCCAATGAGTACGGCGATAGAGAGCACGTAGAGCCACAACAACACAGCAATAGGAGTTGCCAGTGGCCCATAGATCGAGGTCGATCCCTTGGCAGTGCTCACCAAGATGGTGCGCAACAGGATTGAGCCGAACACCCAGCAAAACATGGTGAACCCTGCCCCTGGGAGGTTGAACCGCCATCGGGTCCTCACCGGCACCGACACGTGATAGAGCGTCGCTAAGAAGCAGATTCCACCGATCAAGACGATCGGCCAGTACAAACCGTTAAGCCACGACACCCGATCGGGAATGACAGCCCGCACGACTGCAGGGCCAGCCATGACCAGCGGCAACGTGACGACCGCAGTCAGCAAACCCATCATGTAGAGCACGAACGACAGCATCCGAGTGCGCACAATGCCGCGCTGGCCCCCAAGGCCGTACATGATCGTGATGGTGTCTACGAAAACGTTGAGCGCCCGACTGCCCGACCACAGCGCCAAGATGAACCCCAAAGACACCACGTCGTAGCGCCCGCCTGCCAACACGTCGTCGAGGGTTGGCACGATGATCGAGTCGACCACATCCGGGGTCAGCGCCTGCCCTGCCAATGCGATGACCGTCTCGCGGATGGCCCCGACCCGCTCGGTGCCAATTTGGGTCAGCACGAAACCGATCGAGCCCGCGAGTGCGAAGATCAGCGGGGGCAACGAGAGCACTGCGAAGAATGCGGCCTCGGCAGCCAGGCCAGTCACGCGGTTGCGCATGCAGGTGGCCACAGTTGAGACGATGATGCGCCACAGCCCCTCAGTGATCTGAGAAAGCCGGGCAGGCACTCTCACCCGCCCGTTGAACGCCATGGCCATAAGGTACGTGGAATCTGGCCTTCACTGCGCGCGCCACATCGCTGAAGTTGCCAGCACCACATCGTTTTGGGCAGTCAGAGCGTCTAGGCCAAGGCTGCGTCTACGACGAGTTTCGCCTCGGCCTGCACACGTGCCAGGTGATCAGGTCCCTTGAATGACTCCGCATAAATCTTGTAGACGTCCTCGGTGCCACTGGGGCGAGCCGCAAACCAAGCCGACTCGGTCGTGACTTTGAGCCCGCCGATCTTGGCGCCGTTGCCGGGAGCCGAGGTCAACTTTGAGGTGATGGGCTCCCCTGCGAGTTCGGTGGCGCTCACCGATTCAGCCGACAGCGCGGCGAGTTTCGCCTTCTGCTCGCGGTTGGCAACCGCGTCGATGCGGGCGTAGGCGGGGTCTCCGTGCTCGGCCACAAGGTCGGCGTAGTGCTGGCTTGGGGAGCGTCCGGTGCGAGCCAAGATCTCCGAGGCCAGCAGCGCCATCACGATGCCGTCCTTGTCAGTGGTCCAGGTCGAGCCATCCATCCGCAGGTACGACGCCCCAGCGGACTCCTCTCCCCCAAAACCGAATGAGCCGTCGATGAGACCCGAGACGAACCACTTAAACCCGACCGGAACCTCAACAAGTGGCTTCCCCAGCGAGGCGGCCACCTTGTCGATCATCGAACTCGACACCAACGTCTTGCCAATGCGGGCGTTGGCTGACCAGTGCGGGCGGGCCCCGCCGAAGAGGTAGTTGATCGCGACGGCCAAATAGTGGTTGGGGTTCATCAGCCCGGCGTCTGGTGTGACGATCCCGTGTCGGTCGGCATCGGCGTCGTTGCCGGTCGCGACGTCGTACTCAGCGCGGCGGCTGATCAGGGAGGCCATCGCTGAGGGCGAGGAGCAATCCATCCGGATCTTTCCGTCCCAATCGAGCGTCATGAACCGCCAGGTGGCATCAACGAGTGGGTTGACCACCGTGAGGTCGAGGCCGTGTCGATCAGCGATCTCGCCCCAGTAGGCGACTGAGGCGCCGCCCAAGGGATCCGCACCAATGCGAATGCCTGCCTCTTTGACCGCCCCGAGGTCGACGACGTTGGGCAAGTCATCGACGTAGGCGCCTAAGAAGTCATACGTCCCGCACGCTGCTCGAGCCCTGGTAAACGGAACCCTCTTGATGCCCATAAGGCCCGCTCGCATGAGTTCGTTGGCCCGATGCGCGATCACCGAGGTGGCATCGGTGTCGGCCGGCCCTCCATGCGGTGGGTTGTACTTAAATCCGCCATCTGCTGGGGGGTTGTGTGAGGGCGTGACAACAATGCCGTCGGCCAAGCCTGCAGACCTGCCCTGGTTGGCGGCGATGATCGCGTGACTGACGCTCGGTGTCGGCGTGTAGCCGTCTCGAGAGTCGATGAGCACGTCGACTCCATTACCGATGAGCACCTCGAGCGCAGTGGCCCACGCGGGCTCTGAAAGCCCATGTGTGTCGCGACCGATAAATAACGGCCCAGTGAAACCTTGCTCGGCTCGGTATTCACAGATGGCCTGGGTGGTGGCGGCGATGTGAGGTTCGTTGAAGGAGTTCTTCAAACTCGATCCGCGGTGACCTGAGGTGCCAAAGGCCACTTGCTCGTCGGGGTTGTCTGGGTCAGGCGAGCCGGTGAAATACGCAGTGACCAGGTGTGACAGGTCGACGAGGTCACCAGATTGAGCAAGGGTGCCAGCACGATCACTGCTCACGCAGGCACCTCCTGGTCCTTGGAAATGATCGTCAAGCCGTCTTCCACCAGGAAGCCGCGCTCAACATCTGCTTCTTTGTCGACGCCGATCTGGACGCCCTTGGGCACATTGACACCCTTATCAATGATCGCGTTGCGTACGACGGCGCCTTCGCCCACACGCACGCCATTGAGGAGCACCGCCCCGCTCACATGCGCTCCGGCTTGCACGAAGCAGGTCGGCGAGAGCACCGACTCGCTCACCGAACCGCCGGCAATCACGGTGCCCGGGCTCAAGATGGAGTTATAGACCGAGCTTTGCCATCCCGAATCTCCCCGCACTACCTTCGCCGGTGCGTACGGGCCAACACTGGTGAAAATGGGCCAGTCGAGGTTGTAGAGGTTGAACACCGGCATCGGGCTCACGAGGTCCATGTGCGCGGCGTAGTACGACGACAACGTCCCAACATCACGCCAATAGTCACGATCGCGCGCTGTGCTACCCGGCACGGTGTTGTCTTTGAAGTCATAGACGCCGGCCGCGTTTTGGCCCACGAAATAGGGCACGATGTCGCCACCCATGTCGTGCTTGGTGTCTTGCTCAGCGTCCTTTGAGACTGCCTCGATCAGCGCATCGGCATCGAAGACGTAGTTGCCCATCGAGGCGAGCACCTCATGAGGAGAGTCAGGCAAACCCACCGGGTTTGGTGGCTTCTCAAGGAACTCGCGGATCTCCGAGGGGTTCTCGGGCTTGACGTCGATCACGCCAAATCCAGGGGCTTCGCTGATGGGCTGGCGAATCGCCGCCACTGTGCAGGCCTTGCCGGAGTCAACATGTGCATCGACCATCTGGGAGAAGTCCATCCGGTAGACGTGATCAGCGCCCACGACGACCACGATGTCGGGCTTCTCATCGCGCACAAGATTGAGGCTCTGATAGATCGCGTCAGCGCTGCCGAGGTACCACCGCTTGCCGACCCGCTGTTGGGCGGGCACGCTGGCGACGTAGTTGCCCAACAAGGTCGACATCCGCCAGGTTGAGCTGATGTGACGGTCAAGGCTGTGGGATTTGTATTGCGTGAGCACCACGACCTGTAGATAGCCGCTGTTAACGACGTTGGACAACGCATAGTCGATCAGCCGGTAGATCCCGCCAAATGGGACCGCTGGCTTTGCACGGTCTGCGGTCAGTGGCATCAGCCGCTTACCCTCGCCACCTGCAAGAACAATGGCTAAGACCTTCTTGCGCGTGCTCATGACTCCAAACTAGTCCCGTCGTAGCGAACGGGGCTACGTTGAGATACATGTCGGACACGATGCGCATTGATGTTTTGACCAAGGAATACCCACCGTCCATCTATGGGGGTGCTGGAGTTCATGTCGCCGAACTCGTCCGAGCCCTCCGTGCACGCACATCAGTGCATGTGCACGCCTTCGACGGTCCCCGCGATGAGGCCGACACGACCTCTCACCCGGGCCTTGACGAACTACGGCACGCCAACCCTGCCATCGGCACTTTGGGCGTCGATTTGTCGATGGTCGCGCACTGCGCTGGCGCCGATGTCGTGCACTCACACACCTGGTACGCCAACATGGCAGGCCACCTGGCTTCACTGATGTACGGCGTGCCCCACGTCGTCACCGCGCATTCGCTCGAGCCGATGCGACCGTGGAAAGCCGAACAATTGGGCGGTGGGTACGCCATCTCATCGTGGGCAGAACGCACTGCCTACGAAGGTGCGGCAGGGGTCATCGCGGTCAGTGGTGCCATGCGAGAAGACGTGCTTCGCTCCTACCCCGCTGTTGACCCCGGCAAGGTGCAGGTGGTCCACAACGGCATTGACACCGCACTGTGGTCCCCGACCACCAACGCCGATCGAGTGCGCGAACTAGGCGTTGACCCCGACAAGCGCTCGGTGATCTTTGTCGGGCGAATCACTCGGCAAAAGGGGCTACCGCTGTTTTTGCGGGCAGCGGCTCAACTGCCGCCCGACGTACAACTGA
>CALMMO010000446.1 GCA_937868455.1 uncultured Marmoricola sp. | reverse complement strand
ACCGACGTCTACGCTCTTACCCCACGCCACGCTCTTCCGTTCTCCCTGGGATGACCCCCGCTCGCGCGGGGACGACGCGGGTTGGTGGGGGTGGTCATGCGGGTTGTCCGGATGACCCCCGCTCGCGCGGGGACGACTCTTGCTGACCTGCACTAATGCTTGCGCGGGCGAGCGATTAGAATCAATCCGTCGAAGTCTCGCGGACTCCATCGATCGCGTCCAGCCGTTCGTGTTGCCCAACCCTGTTCGTTCTTTGCGGGCTCAATCATCACCACCTGCCCGTCACCAATCCGGTCGCTCAGCACCCGCCAGAGTGCATCCCGGATCCGCCTTGACGGCTGCCCGACGAACACGCCCGCCTGGACCTCGATCATCCAACGAGTCAGGTGGCCTCGCAGGCCCGGAGCGGCCGCAACCAGTACGACCACTGTCACCAGTCCACCACCGGTACAGCCAACTCTGGGCCAGAGAGAACGAGGTAGCCCTCATCCGGAAGTTCCGCCTCAGGGGTGTTGGCCCAGTTTCGGCCTCCCGCCACGGCGGCCGAGCGCTCGTCCCAGAGCTCATTCCGGTCGCCAGAGAGATCGTCTTCGCCGACTTGGAGCAGGTCAAGGACGTCGCCAACAACACGCTGCATGAATCGCCCATCAGAGAACCGCGATCGTAGTGCATGCCGAATATCGCCCTCGTCCGTCTTTCCCGCTGCCACGAGGTCGAAGGCAAGCGGAATGCTGAACTCGGCCTTGTAGAGATCAGCGATGTCAAGGACGAAGGACGTTGCCCCGCCTGTATGGACGAAACCCAACGCCGGGCTGGCCCCCACGCCGACAATGGCCGCGTGGCACACGGCATACAAGCACGCATGCCCGGCCGAGAGCAGGCGATTCACGTCGTCGCCTGCGGCGAACGCGTCCCCCGCCCGATACTCGCGAGTCGCCCAAGCCACGCCGGTTCGTTGGGCTTCGCGTTTATAGATCTTCTTGACGCGGGCACCCTCCCTGCCACGCAGTTGCTGCATGGTCAGTCCGGCGACATCTTCTCCGGGAAAGCGCATGGCGTACATCGCCCGAGCAACCCCGAGTCGCTCCTGAGTGCGGGTTACTAGGTAGGCCTGGCGGGTGATCACTTGCGAGCCGCGGCTGGGGCCTAAACCTGCGGCATACATCCGGACTCCGTGCTCGCCGACCCACTCCACCACGGTCCCTGAGTCGGCGAGAAGCGCAACGGCCGCGTGCGTGATGCGAGTCCCGGGGCCGAGGAGCACTGCTGCGACGTACGCCGCGGGCACCCGAACCGTGCGTTCCTTGTTGACGATGACGATGCCGTTCTCGAAACGGTCGACGTGGCAACGCTCGACATAGACGGTCGAGACTCGATCACTCACGCGGTGCAGGCTCTGAGTCTCAGCCTTCCACCACATGCGCAGCCTCCCGAGGCGGGGCGAGCGTCAACAAGCCGCAGCCGTAAGCCTTCCCACGCCCGAGGCCACCCAACAGCGTCGCGGTGAAGCGCTCAGTATCAGTGACCTTGAGGCGCCCCTCGAACGTCGCCGTGTCGAGGGTGACCCGACGCCGATCGACGCCCTTGATGAAGGATTCATGTCTACGAGCCACTAGTTCGACGGAAGCGTCGCCGGGCACCCCCACCGTGAAACCCCACGTGTCAAAGTCGCCGGCGGCCCGCGCCAAGAACCAACCCAACTGAGTTCCGGCCGTGCGATGCCCTACACGTATGCCGCGCTTCCGCGACGCGTCATCGAGGGACGCGCGTTGCTGTGCGGTCGGGCTTTTGAGCACGCTGAGGGTGGACGTCGGATTTGTGACGACCCGAAATGAGAACTCGCGCCCAACGGCGACCCGAGCCAACAAGGGGTCATAGTCCTTGACTAGGCCCTCGCCACCGTCGGCGCCCGGCCAGCCAGCAGACTCCACCAGTGCCGCCCAGGATGGGCGACGTTGGGTGAGCACCAGCACCTCCATGGTTCGCTCCCGGCGCTCAAGCCGCCATAACACTCTCTCGGTGACGTCATCCTGAGGGAGACCCCGAAGGACGGCGGCATGCAGACGTTGGGGGCTGCTGATCAATCGCTGCGTTTCGCGTCGAAGTGGGTTCAGGGTGATGAGTGACAGGTAGGCCATGGTCACCACCCCAAGAGCGCAAAGGGATTGTGTCGAGCCGGCTGCGGCGCCTGAGCGTTGGTCGCGCCCGAGCCCGACCCCAGCTCGGCCCAGCCGTGCCGAACTCGGCGGGTTGATCGCTTAGCCCTCTGCTCGCGGGAGAAGGACAAGGGAACGTCGGCCAGGTCGTCGTCGCCGTTGTCGTCATCGACCGTGAACGGCACTGTCACGGTCGAGCTATCGGCGGCTGACACCCGGTAAGCAGGCCCAGCCTGCCAAGGCACGCGATGGATCACCTCGGCAACGGTCCCCCGCCACAGATCGGCACCGGCGCCCTCCGAGAGGACGATGGGTTGGGTCGGCACGCACGCACGTCGACCCAGCGCGAGCGGGAAGCGGGGACGTCGAAGCGCTGAGGCTAGACCCTCAAGCACCTGGGTGTTCCCGCCAATGACAGCGACGAAGACTGAATCCTGGAGGTAGTACCGCTGGGTCACATGCGTGAACTTCTTTGGCGATGTGGGCTTCTGACGTCCAGACGCGTTGAGCGCAGCCGATGGCAAGGGGGTCCCGCGAAAGTCGCTGACGGTGTGATAGTCGCGCAATAGGGTGCCTGGTTGGTCGATGCGCACGCCCAAACGCAGTGCCAGCAGGTCCTCGATGGGGTCTTCCCGCCGCCGGCCCGAAGCCGCAGCAAGCAGCCCGACAATGCCCGACTTCGTTGGTTGGGCGTCAGTCTGACGCCAGTTGAACTCACTCGACGAACCCCACGACTGCATAGGTCCGGCCAGTCTCAGCACCAGCGATCGATCAGTCATGATCACGTCCCAAACCGCGCAGGACGTCCCCGACAGCTTCGATGACCTCATCCAACGGACGGCTGGCCCCAAAGGCAGCCACAAGCTTCTCGTGCCCCTTGTCATCGACTGCGTTGTAGCTCGCCACAACCAGCGCCGGTTGATCGCCCCAGCGCTGCACCTCCGTTTGGTAGAAGTCAGCCAGTGCCTCCTGGGATCCGGCCATAACGCCTTGCTGGCCCGGCCACACTGGTCGCTCGAAGGCGCTCACGAGGTTCACTGGCTGATCCTGTCGAACCACGACGAGGACCAGGGCCGGGCGAGTGCGGGCCGCGAAACTCGTCTGGTGCCCTGTGGGCATCGAGAGTGCGAATGCCCTGATGAATCGAGCGACGCCGTCAAACGCCGCTGCATGGTCGCCGAGGTTTGCCGCCAGTTGCGGGACGGCAACTGTGGCGAAGCGGTACATCGTCGCAGAGTTGAACTCGACGGTCCCGATCATGCCCGCACCCGTCTCGGCCTCTTCCTGTTCATCATCCACCGCTGTGAAGTAATCGAACTGAGTCTTCGCTGCGTGCGTGGAAATCGCGTGGGCGACCTGCGAGGCAGCGTCGACATTGAGATCGGCGAGGTCAGCCACCATCCGCCCGAAGAGGGCTACATCCAGTGAATGACCGGCACGGAGCGTCTCCTTCAGGCCGAGTGCGAGCATCGCCTTGTCTATGGTCTTCGACTGAGTCAAGTCGCCAGCAGCTGCAGCGACCGCGGAGGCCATGGTGTCCAGCTGGCCGCGGCTGAAGAACAGTAGATAGGACAGATCGCCCTTCTTTCCCGCTGTGATGCCCAGGCTCTTGACCGCCTCAGCCGCGAGGACGGTTGCGTCTGACTCAGGGAGTCCGCGCTCAGCCAATTCGGCCGTGAACAGCTGGGTCAGGCGACGGGTGCGAACGCCGGTGGCCTCTTTCGGCAGGTCTGCCGCGAACTCGAGCCGCACTGCCCGCTTCCATGCTTGCGACGACACACGGAGGCGAGAGACGCCCCCGTAGACGGCTTGCTTGGGCGTGCCATTGTCATCACGGTTGATGTTTGAGGGCGGCAGGTCCTGAAGGATGTGCACGTCAACGTAGAGGGTGGGGCTGGTCATGAGCGGTCCTTTCCGGCGGATGAGGCAGTTGATGGGCGGGGGTCCCCTGGTTCAGCAGGGTTCGAGCGCAAACGGAAGTAGTCGCTGCCCCAGCGTCGGCGGACTCGACCGACGAGGTCAGGGCGTTGCCAGTCGCACAGATCCTGGAAGAGGCGCGTGTAGTCGATGGGCTGCGGCGGGGCGATCGTCTTGAGCATCGTGGTCAGCCCCCTCACGTGATGTCCCAACTCGTCGAGATCCGTCGCCGTCGCGGCTTGGGTGAAGCGCCGATCGATCGCGTCCGCGCTGTAGCGTTCGGATGCCCTCAAGCGGGCCATCGCCTTGCCGAGCCCGTCACCAGCGCGATGCATCGGCGCGGACTGACTCTGCTGGTGCAACCCGAACATTGCCAACGCCAGATGTTCGGCGCGTAGCGACGCAGTCACTCGCCCGTCGCCCGTGAGGGTGGTGTAGAACGGCCACATTCCAGGGACGCTCCCTGGTTCGGAATCGAACCCGCGCCGGAGTGCCGAGAGCGCCTCCCCTGGAGGCGCACCGTCCCTCCATCGACCCTGGTCGTCAACGAGCCGATCCCAGTAGTGGCGTGCTGGAAGCGATCCAGCGGTAGCTGTGCTCATTGGGACTCCTTTGTCTCTTGCGGGTGCGCTCGCACCAGGGCTAGTCGAAGGGACCTGCGGAAGAAGGCTTCGGCTGTGGACTGCCGGAGAAACCGGTCCCTGTGGCGCGGGTCTGGACGCCCCAGGAAGGCGGTGTCGGAGCAAGCGTCGAGGAGGGGGTTGGCGATCTCCCACGCGCGAGCCAGTACAAAGTGCTCCCATGCCAGCAGCCCCTCGTCGGCCCTCTCGGGCTCTCTCTGAATGCCGCGCAACACTCGCCGCGCAGCGTCATCAAGAGCCATTGCTAGGCGATCCCCGGGACGTTGCCCCTTGTCCCAGGGCGTGGGATCACCGCCCATCGAGCGACGGAGGTTGGCGTCGAGGTCGTTGAGCGCATAGATGCAGGCCTCGGCGTTCGTGGCCAACGTTTCAAGGTCGCCACGCAGCTGGTCGTCCTCGTGCAACGCCTGCACCGGCATCGGGAGTTCGTCGACGATGACGGTTTCGATCACTGCCGACTGATTCCCATAGACAACGCCCACAAGCAGGAGATTGAGCGGGTATGCGTATGGCAAGGCCTCGGTGGCGGCCAGCTGCACGAGCGCTCCGGACGTCGAGATCCCCGTTTCCGGATTTGGCAGGCGGCCCGCAAGTATGCCGCCGAGCCCGCGCCATGAGGATTTGCCCGGCTGGTGGCGAACGGGTCGCACCGCTACGCCCGCCTTGGCCGCCCCAGACGCCCGCCATAGCGTGTGAGGCTCAAGCTCAGGAGGGCTGAACGGCAGCCGATCACCCGCTGCGACGATGACCGCGTCGGCATGGAGCTGTCCCGCCGCATCCCAGGAAGGGATGAGCTTGATCCGTCGCGACTGCCAGGTAAGAAGGTCCTTCGGTCCACTTGGCAGGCGCTCAGACCAAATGGCTGTGTGGTCGCGACGCCACGCCGGCAGGTCCTCAGTGCCTTGGGGGCCGACCATCCAACTCAGCAGGATGGTCTCGAAGAGCGTACGTCCCAACGGGATGACGGCGCCGAGGCTGCCCAAGGGACCAGTCGGATTGCCCGTGGTCTTGCCCGCCGAGACCCTTGGGTCCCCCTTGGCGCCCGTCTTGATCGCGGCGGTATCCCATGCATGACAAGCCACCACGCGGCGCGCAGCCTCCTCGGGACGTAATCCAGGCAAAGCGCTGTCCAGCATGGCTGCGAACAAAGGGACGTTGTTGCCAGTGGCGGACGCTGGCAGAAGGAGACTCACCGACTTGACCTCGCCGCTCACCGCTTCCAGCCCGGCAACCTGATAGAACGGGTGCTCCCCGAACAGATCGAACCGGTCTCGCCACTTCACGAAGTAGCGACGGGCCACCTCCTCGTCGAATCGACCGGCGCCAAGGGCACGCTCCCACTCACGCTGGTCGACAAGTGCAGCATTGCCCTCGTCGGCAACGTCTCGAGCGAGGGCCACGAGAAGGCGGTATAGGGCTACCGCAACAAGGGGATCTGAGTGGTCCAGTCCAGCGATCACGTGGGCATCAAGCATCGCCTCCTCAAGCGAGGCCAACCCTGGACGTCCGTCACCCCGGATGACTGGAACCCACCGTTCAACCGTGAGGTCGTAGCTTGTCGACAAAGTCGCTCCTCCTTCTTTGACGCACTCATTTGGGAGCCCAAGACGTCCCCTGGTCATCGGGCGCCTCGGCGCTCGATGACCAAACCGAACTCGCTGTCGTAGCGAAGGCGCGGGTCGGATATACCGCGGCCCTGCTCGTCAAGGACGACTGCATCGATCCGGCGAAGCAACGGGACATGCGCCCACGCGGCAAGGGGTTCGGCGCCGACCACTCGTTCGGTCTCGCGGACCCGGACCGTGTCACCCAACACCTCGCGGGCGATTCGGGTGATCGAACACCGCTCACCTGTCGGCCCCAAGGCCGTACCCGACAAGGTGACAAACTCGCCGTCGACGCGCCGGATCAACGCCACCTCATGCGTTGGCTCACCGTCTCGAACCACCCGAGCCTCGTCGGCATCGCCCTGAGCGACCGGCTCGTGCAGGCCAGAGAGCGTGTGTGTCGCTTCTTGGAATCGTAGGACGAACGTTCGCGCTCGCCCGGCACGGGCAGCACGCAGGTCTGCCCCTACCCGGTCCGCCTCGGCCACCCGTTCCCGCCACGCCGGCGGTACCTCGGGGACCACGGCATACGCGCGCTCGACGAGGTCGGGGACGAGCGAGGGGATGCTCCATTGCGCGCCGTCGCTCACGAGGGCCGCTGCTCGCAACAACGTCTCCTCGGAATACACATACGGGAAGCTTGGGCAGAGGATCGGCCCGTCGGGCCCACCGGTACGGAAGCCCGTAACGATGACCCGCGGCTCGCTCAATGCACCAGGACGGGTCCCCTGCGGTTGGGTATGCCGATGCAAGCGGCCGATCCGTTGCAGGAGCAGGTCCATGGGAGCCAAATCGGTGACAAGCAAGTCAGCGTCGACGTCGAAGCTCTGCTCAGCAATCTGGGTGGCGACAACGACGAGCCGTTTGGGACGTGAGCCACGGCTGCCACCGCCCAAGCTTTCGACAAGCGCTTGAGCACGCTCGGCGCGTTCCGCAGTGGTCAGTCGTCCGTGGACAAGCCTTGCCGGAACCCCAGCATCTCGCAGCCAGCGATAGACCGCCTGAGCTCGAGCGACGGTATTCAGGACCACGAGGGCGCAACCACCACCTGCGGTCGCTCGGGCTACACACCTGGCGATCGGTTCCACGTCCACGGTCGAGTCGTCCGCCAGCACCTCAACCCGAACGAGGAGGTCTGGCCGCCAGCAGACGGTGGCAACTTCCCGAGGAGAGTCTGCCGCGCTGATGGCTGTCACGATGGGGTATCCCCGTTTGGGATGGGCAGACGTGCTGGGGGTTCCCCGGTCCCCCTTTGCAACTCGCTCCTCGACGCCCGCGCAGTAGGCCTGACTGAGCCTCTCGCGCAGGGCGCTGGGGAGGGTGGCCGACATGAGCACCACTGGGATGCGTTCGTTTGCACACCACACGAGCAGAGCTTCAAGGAACTGGCTCATGTAGACGTCGTAGCCGTGGACTTCGTCGATTATCACGACCTTGCCGACGAGTCCGGCATGCCGCAACGCGACGTACTTGACGCGCGCAGCGGCATACAGCATCTGGTCGATCGTGCCGACGACTGCAGGGGCGAGCAGACCTCGATGGCGTCCGAGTAGCCACTCTGAGAAATCAGGGGATTCAGCGAAGAAGCCGGCGCTGGGGCCGTAAGCATCGTCGAGGTCCACCCCGGTGACGGAAACCGTTTCCACCATCTCACGCCACTGCTCGTTAGCCATGGCCTTGCCGTGCAGAAGCGACACGGGCATCCCGGGCGACACTCCTTGAGCCCATCTGCGACAACGCTCCCACATGACGTCAGTCGTACCTTGAGTGGGCATCGCGAAGACAAAGCCATTACAGCCGAATCGCGCAGCAAGGATCTCGGCAGCAATGAAGGCGGCCTCGGTCTTGCCTTCGCCCATGGGAGCCTCGATGACAACCAGGCCCGGGGATGCCAGGCCTCTTGAAACATCTGCCACAAGCTCCTGAAGCGGTCGCGGTGAGTGTCCGATCCGATCCCGGACCATTGCGTTGTCACTGCGCAGCACATTGGCGTCCCAGCCCCTGTGCAGATGCAGTTGTTCCCATGCCGCCGCGGCGCGCTCACGCGCTTCGGACATCGACACCAAGGTGAGGCCCAGCCCGGGGAACGACGATGAACTTGCGATCCAGTCGGCCATCGACACGTAGCCCGCTACGGCGAGTTGAAGGCCCAGCTCGGGGGCTGGTCGATCCAGACCCGGGAGGTCGACTCGCAACGACGCCACAACGAAGTCGGCCAGATGCACCTGCAACGGACCCCAACCCGACCCTGCACCGTGCCCTCGTGGCGCAGCACGCCGCGATCCAGCAGCGAAGATGCCGTGGTGCCCAGCGATGAGGTGCTGGATCCACTCAAGGCCCTCAAGATCGCGAGCGGCAAGGTACTGCTTGACCACCATCGCGCCGGCCTGAGAGTGGTGCCAGCGCCCGGAACTCGGCACGACAGCGATACCGGCGGCGATGGCAGCCGCAGCGATATCCATTCGTTGTGCCTGAAAGATGGGTGTTGCCTTACCCAAGTCATGCCAGCCGCAGACGAGGCGAAACAGGTCCCGTCCGTGGCCGGCGAAAGCGTCGTCCAAATGCGCGCGGGTACCTGGAGCTAAAAACTCATCCCAGATCAACTCAGCGACCGCGGCCGTATCCAACAGGTGTCCCACCAGGGAATGTGGGCGTCCCCCGGCGTCGGACTTCGCCCACAGCAGGGCGATGCGGTCGGTGTCGGTGAACGGCATGGATCAGATCATGTCTCACACCACCGACAACGGGTCGTCCAGGGGAGGCAAAGTTCCTATGAATTGGGGCTGAGGGCAGGAACAGATCCCGCCATTCAGCCCTGGGCAGCATGTCCCAGAGATGCACACGCGTGTCGCCTATCTGACGAACGCGGACTGAACGCTAACGGCCCCTGCCCTGCATTTGCGCAGGTCAGGGGCCGTTTCGAGGTGGTGGGCGATACTGGGTTTGAACCAGTGACCTCTTCCGTGTCAAGGAAGCGCGCTACCGCTGCGCCAATCGCCCGAGGTGGGTACGGGATTTGAACCCGTGTTCACGGATTTGCAGTCCGTTGCCTCGCCTCTCGGCCAACCCACCGTGGATGGGTCCGCCGAGACCCTCTCCGAGCGGACGACGAGGCTCGAACTCGCGACCTCAACCTTGGCAAGGTTGCGCTCTACCAACTGAGCTACGTCCGCTTGCATGCTGACCGGGTCAGACCCTGTCGGCGTTGCGTTGAGAACCATAGCCGATGCCACTAGGTGCATCCAATTCGGGGGCCAGGTGTGTCTGGGGTGAGTCATCTCACGTGGCTCACTAGGCTGGCGAACTATGCGCGTCTGGATCAATGGTCGACTCCTTCTCGACCCCAACGAACCCGTCCTACGGGTCACCGATCACGGCTTCACGGTCGGTGACGGCGTCTTTGAGGCAGTGAAGGTTGTGAACGGCCAACCGTTTGCCCTCACTCGTCATCTGGGTCGACTCACACGCAGCGCAAAGGGCTTGCACCTGCCCGCACCAGACGAGGCGTGGGTACGCGAGGGCGTTGACGAGGTGCTTGCTGAGGAACACCTGGCTTTGGGTCGTCTGCGGATCACCTGGACCGCAGGTCCCGCTCCGCTGGGCAGCGGACGTGCCCACGGAGGCGAGCCCACGTTGGTCGTGGTCGCGGTGCCGATGACGCCGTACGGCCCCACCGCACAGGTGGTGACAGTGCCATGGCCGCGCAACGAGCATGGGGCTGTGGCGGGGCTCAAAACGACGTCGTACGCCGAAAACGTGGTCGCGTTAGCGCAGGCGGCTCGCCATGGCGCCAGTGAGGCGATCTTGCCCAACACTGCAGGCAACATCTGTGAAGGCACCGGATCGAACATCTTCTACGTGAGCCAGGGCGAAGTTCGGACTCCGTCGCTGGCTAGTGGCGCTCTCGCAGGCATCAGTCGTGAACTTCTGCTCGAGTGGATGCCCGATGCCGTGGAGATTGATGAACCCATTGAACTGCTCGGCGAAGTTGAGGAGGCCTTCTTGGTGTCCACGACTCGCGATGTGCAACCGATCGAGTTGATCGATGGACGCGTGCTGGCCGCCCCTGGACCTCACACGAAGCGAGCCATGGAGATCTGGGCCAAAAATGAATCCCGGGCCACCGATCCTTAAGGTTCGATGCCCCGGGCGACTGGGGGAGAGTGCTCAGGCGAAGAGCCGAGCCAACTCTTGGTCGAGGTTCAGGTGGTCGGCTTCGGTGCCGGGAGCGACCATGGTGTGCATCCGGCGCACGAAGGCTGCGATCTCTCGCAAGCCGCACTCGATCATGATCGAGCCGTCGTTGGAGGAAAGTTCGACAATCACAACGGCGCATCCGTTGGTGGACAGGCAGGGCCACACGTGCACGTCACCCTCACCGGTGGGCTCATAGATGCCGGTGGCGATGAGGTCGCGAGCGAAGGTCCAGGTCACCGGGGTGCTGGTCATAAACGTGAAGCTCATGGCGAACGGGTCAGCGGGGTCGTAACCCATCTCAACCGCAACCGCGCCGCGGTTGCCTTCGCTGTCGATGAGGTGCATCTGCGCGGTGTCGCGTGCAGTCAACGTGGTGCGCTGCGGTGTCATGTTGGTCCCTTCCACAGGATCTATTCGAGGAAGAAACGCTGTTACTCGCCATTCATCACGCGATTTCGGCAGTTTTTTTCAAACTTTCTGCGGAATCCGGTGAAACAGCGCCAAAACGGACACTGACGTGGCAAGAGTGCCCCAAGCGCAGGTTCGTCGACCACGACGTCATACGGATTGGTCGCTCGGGCGCACGCTTCGTATGACGTCCCCACGCCCATTGGGCGGGGGAGGTTCGATCCCGGTTCACAGTCGAGGGTGAGGATGCGCTAAGGTTTCGTCCCACTTGGGCGATTGGCGCAGTGGTAGCGCGCTTCGTTCACACCGAAGAGGTCACTGGTTCGAAACCAGTATCGCCCACCAAGTAAAACTCCTGGTCAGAGCCGGTTTCCCGCAAAGGGGACCGGCTCTTGTGCTGTCAGTGAGCCATTCGCCTTACTTCGACAGCACCAGTCGCAGGTCCGTATTGGTAGGTACACCACTCATCGTGAACTCCGCAGAAGTCGCCCCGGTGGACTTCCATCCTTGACTCTTGGCTGGGTCGAGCGTGTGACCCGCAGGCCAGGTCACGATGACAGTCCAGGCCTGTGGTCCCGCAATGCTCTGGGGCTGCAGGTGGAGGTCATAGATCCACTCGCCAGCCTCAGACCTCACCGCATTGGCGAGGGTGTAGCTGTAGGCAAGGTTCCGTTTGCCGTTCGGCGGGATCATCATCGGGCGGCGGAAGAAGGTGCGCCCACCAGTCTCCATGTTGGTACGGCGCACAAGGCGGCCATTGACCCGAGCGCCGATGACGTCGGCGTCATTGGGCAAGAAGATGCCCGCCGTGATGCCGGCCCAGCGCGTGTAGTAGCCGAACTTGCGATCCTCGCCGCCGCCCGCGTAGGGGGGAGTCACGTTGTTGAGGTTCATCACGACTCGGTTAGCGACACTGAGGTCTTCGCCAATCTTGATGGAGGCGGTGACGGTGCGTTGCTGGAAGAAGTCGACCTTCGATCCATTCACGTTCTGGGTCGACACGAAGATGTAGTCGCCTTCGGCCTTCGACAGGTCGCCATCGAGCCCGATGCCGGCCATGGCCTTTTGGACGCTCGGGTCGCGGAAGTACATCGCGAACTGGCGAGCCGATCCTGCATCGCGGAGCGCGGTGAGTTTCTCGGAGTAGCGCCCTCCGCTGAGGAAGCGGGAACGAAAGGCCGGAATGATGGCGTCGTTCAAGTCGTGTCGGCGCTTTTGGGCTTCGGGGGTGTAGTCGTCGTAGCTTCCGGCCAACTCTGAAACCAAGTTGTCGGCACTGAGTTGGCCGTAGGGCGCGACGTCCACCGGTCCGCTGAGCTTGAAGAGTCGGCTCAGCCCAGGCAAGTCGATAGCGAGGACGCCATCGCAATCGGTGCCCGTCTGCTCTTTCCAACCGCGTAGCAACTCCTCACCCGAAATACTCCAGTTGGGGTTGAAGGTGGAGTTAGACAGTCGGATCGCAGTGCCAGGGGAGTGGAGGGGGTTATCGGCCACGGCATCCCAATTGAGCAGTGCACCCTTGCGGTTGAGGCCGGAGAGATCCGCAGGAGCGGAGAATTTCAACTTCCCATCACGGGCGGTCATCTCCGCCAGGCTGAGTGGGGCACCGCCGGAGTAGCGAAGTTCGCCGGGGTTCAAGATCGCCAAGAGGTACTTCTTCTTGCCGCCTTCGCCAAGGATCTGGGGCAATGCCTTGAGGGCAGGCTCTGCGGTGAGGAACGTCGACTGCAACGGCGCTAGATGTTTGAGCGCCTCGTCTCGCTTAGCGATGATCTGATAGCCCACAAACGGGGCGGTGCCTTCGACCTCAGCCAGTGCTTTGGTCGCGGACTTCAGCGGTGCGGCGAGGGCTGAGGCGCGTTCAATGATGGGCTTGAGTTTGGCCAGGTCGACGTTGTTGTTGGCAATCAAAGCGCCATCGGATGCTGTGACCTCTTGCTTGAGCGCCAGCGCTTCTCCGGCCACGTCGGCAGTGCCGCTCAGCGCATCGGCGAGGTGGCGTAGGTCGCGGACCGCGGAGCCAGCCACCGGCACGGCAGACCAGATAGACCCGCTGACGCCATTGAGCCGGCTTTGGGCGGAGCGAGCCAACGATTGGGCATCTTTGATGTCGCTGCTTGCCTGGTCGAGGTTGCCTGCTGCGATGTTCTGCTCGGCTGCAACGAGACCATCCTTGGCGCTTTGCGCATCACCGACGGCGCGCACCAGTGGAACAAGCAACGCACCCATTCCAACGATGAGCAGGAGTGTTGCCAAGATGACCCATCGCCAGTATCGGCGCCTGGGTTTAGAGGTCGCAGGCTCGGAGTGAGAAGGTCGTGGGGATACGTTCTCCGACCCCCTCGAAGTGGCCCGTGAAGGGGCCTTCCGTGATGGCGAGGTGCGCCGCTGGGGTCCAGACGACCGATTCGATCCCAACGCAGATGTCCCCTCAAAGTGAATGGCTAACTCGCTTGAGTCTAAGAGAGGGCCAATACCCGGCAGTGCAACCTGTCAGCGAGCCCGAATAACCCATGGCATCGACACGGCTGAAGGCCGATACGATCGGGGGCGTTCATGCACTCACGAAGGAGCACACCGTGTCCGTAATTGAAGTCACCCGAGTCGTTGCTGATCAGCGCGCCGAGGAGACGGTGACCACGGGCACGAAGGCCTGGCAGTTGTTTACCGATTCCCCTGAGGTGATTGCAGCTCGGGTGGGCGGGGAACTCAAGGACTTGTCGTATGAGTTGGCAGACGGCGACGAGTGCGAAGGCGTCGCGATCAGCTCCGATGATGGCCGGGCGATCTTGCGACACTCCACCGCACACGTGCTTGCCCAGGCGGTCCAAGACCTCTTTCCGGAGGCCAAGTTGGGCATCGGACCCCCGGTTGAGAATGGCTTCTATTACGACTTCGACGTGGCAGAGCCCTTCAAGCCAGAGGATCTGGTCAAGCTCGAGACCCGCATGCGCAAGATCATCAAGGACAACCAGAAGTTTGCGCGCCGGGTCACCAACGATGACGACGCGCGCGTCGAGCTAGCTGACGAGCCTTACAAACTCGAACTCATCGGTCTCAAAGGCGGTGCCGCCGAAGCAGCAGAGGGCGCGAGCGCCGAGGTTGGGGCTGGCGAACTCACCATCTACGACAACCTGGGTCGAAGCGGCGAGATCGTCTGGAAAGACTTGTGTCGAGGACCTCACCTGCCCACGACCAAGCGGATTCCAGCATTCAAGTTGATGCGCACCGCGGCGGCGTACTGGCGCGGCAGCGAGAAGAACCCGCAGTTGCAGCGCATCTATGGCACGGCCTGGGAGTCAAAGGAAGAACTCGACGCCTATTTGCACCGCCTCGAAGAGGCCGAGCGCCGCGACCACCGCAAACTCGGCAAGGAACTCGATCTGTTCAGCTTCCCCGAGACGATCGGAGCCGGGCTGCCGGTGTTTCACCCCAAGGGTGGCGTACTGAAGCGTGTGATGGAGGACTACGTGCGCCAGCGTCACATCGACGAAGGGTTCTTGTACGTCGGGACGCCTCACATCGCCAAAGAGGACCTGTACTACACCTCTGGCCACCTGCCGTATTTCGCTGACGGCATGTTCCCCGCGCTTGATTCGGACGGCACGAAATACCGCCTCAAAGCGATGAACTGTCCGATGCACAACGAGATTTTCCGCTCTCGCGGACGCTCCTACCGCGAGCTTCCGTTGCGGTTCTTCGAGTTCGGCACCGTCTATCGCGATGAGAAGTCCGGGGTGCTCCAGGGGCTGACCCGGGTGCGGATGATCACCCAAGACGACTCGCACTCCTATGTCGAGAAAGACAAGGCAGGCGAGGAGATCCGGCACCTGCTCGACTTTGTGCTCTCCCTATTGCGTGACTTTGGGCTTAACGACTTCTACCTGGAGTTGTCCACTCGCGATGAGACTGGGGAGAAAAAAGACAAGTTCATCGGCACCGATGAGCAATGGGCAGAGGCCACCAGCATCTTGCAAGAGGTCTGCGAGTCCACAGGTCTGCAGCTCGTGCCTGACCCCGGCGGCGCGGCCTTCTATGGACCGAAAGTCTCTGTACAAGCCAAGGACGCGATCGGCCGCACCTGGCAGATGTCGACAATTCAGTACGACTTCGCCCAACCCGAGCGGTTCGGTTTGGAGTACCAATCAGCCGATGGCACCCGCCAACAACCGGTGATGATCCACTCAGCGAAGTTTGGCTCGATTGAGCGGTTCTTCGGTGTGCTTGTTGAGCACTACGCCGGCGCCTTCCCTCCCTGGCTGGCTCCCGTGCAGGTCACCGCCATCCCGATTGCTGAGCGCCATGACGACTACCTTCGCGAGGTGGCGGCCAAGATGTCGGCGGCAGGCATCCGCGTGGATGTGGATCTGTCGGATGACCGGATGCAGAAGAAGATCCGCAACGCACAGTTACAAAAGGTGCCGTTCATGGTGATCGCGGGCGACCAAGACATCGAGGCTGGCGCGGTCAGTTTCCGCTACCGAGACGGGCGTCAAGACAACGGTGTGCCCATCGAGGAAGCCGTACGCCGCATCCGTGAGGCGATCGACACTCGCGTGCAGGTCTAGGCCATGACCAGGCAGATCGTTGACCTGACTGACGAGCAGGCTCGGCGGTCGTTGGTGCTCAAGTGGGGATCAGTGCCGGCAGACGTGCTGCCGGCCTGGGTCGCCGAGATGGACTACCAGGTTGACCCTGTGGTCATGTCTGCGGTTCGCCAGGCGCTCGAAGACGGTGTGACTGGTTACCCCGACTTTGACTCCGACCTTGGCCCCAACCACCTAAGTCACGCCTATGCCGGGTTCGCCCAACGACACTTCGACCAGCTGGTCGAGCCGGCCTGGGTGCTCCCGGTCAGCGACGTCACCATGGGTGCCCGAGTGCTCATCGACGTGTTCAGCGAGCGGGCACCTGTGGTGTTCCCGACTCCTGGCTACAACGCCCAGCACGGCCTTGCGCAGGTCACCGGCCGCGAGCAATGGGATCTGCCGATCGACCCTGACGCGGCCCGCGCCGAGATCGATCTGGACCATCTCGATGCGCTGCTAAGCAAGGGTGCTCGGACTTTGTTGCTCACCCAACCTCATAACCCGTGGGGGCGGGCCTTCACTCGATTTGAGTTGGAAGGCATTCGCGACGTCGTACTGCGCCGCGGTGCGCGCGTGGTGAGCGACGAAATCCACGCCCCGCTGGTGCTGCCAGGGGCCACTCACGTGTCATATCTCGATATCGAAGGCACCCACGATCACGCCTGTGCCGTGGTTGCGGCGAGTAAGGCCTTCAACACTGCCGGGCTGCGTTGCGCCCAAATGATCGTGCCGCGCGCTGCTGACCGCACCAAACTCTTGGCAGAACCGCTCTCACGCAACGACTCGTGGTCACCCTTGGGTGTCATCGCTGCTGTGGCCGCCTACAGCCAGGGCGATGAGTGGCTGGCGTCGTTGATCGAGCGTCTTGATGCTCAACGATCCTTGTTTGCTGCGTTGCTCTCGACGCAACTGCCGCTGGCGCGCATGCGCCCGCTCGAGGCGAGTTATCTTGCCTGGGTCGACCTGCGGGCCTACGGCCATGAAGATCCAAGTGCCGTCGCGCTCGAACGTGGACGAGTGAAGGTCAGCACCGGTCAGTCATATGCCCCAGGTTTGCCAGGGCACGTGCGAGTCAACATTGCGACCAGTCCAAGTCGCCTCACCGAGGTGGTACGTCGCCTCGCCACCATCGCTGAGGTGAGCCCATGACCGAGCAGATGGGGGTCGGAGCCTCCGACCAACTTCAGCGCCTCTGGACGCCGTACCGGATGGCCTATATCCGCAGCGACGCAACCGAGACCGGTTGCCCGTTCTGCACTATCCCCGAGCGAGACGACGCGCTTGTGGTGCATCGTGGTGAGCTGAGCTACGCCGTGCTCAATTTGCATCCCTATAACCCCGGGCATCTCATGGTGGTGCCCTATCGTCACGTCGCTGGACTTGAGGAACTCACCAAGGCCGAATCCGACGAAGTCACCCTGCTGACCCAACAGGCGATCCGCACCATCAGGGCCGTGAGTCAGCCGCAGGCATTCAACGTCGGGCTGAACCTTGGTGGCGCGGCAGGTGGCTCACTTGCCGACCACTTGCACCAGCATGTCGTGCCGCGTTGGGTGGGGGATGCCAACTTCATCACTGTGGTTGGTGCCACCAAGACTTTGCCGCAGTTGCTCAGCGATACCTGCTCGCTATTGGCCAACGCATGGGTGAGTGACCCTCCGCTTTGAGAAGTTGACCGCTCGACTCGTAGGATCGCCCATCATGAGCAACTCAACTGATCACTCCACCACCGGCTCTTCCACTGGCACTGCACGCGTGAAGCGGGGCATGGCCGAGATGCTCAAGGGCGGTGTGATCATGGATGTGGTCACTGCCGAGCAGGCCAAGATCGCCGAAGACTCCGGTGCCGTCGCAGTCATGGCACTCGAGCGTGTGCCTGCGGACATTCGCGCCCAGGGCGGCGTGAGCCGCATGAGCGACCCCGACATGATCGACTCAATCATCGAAGCCGTGTCGATTCCAGTCATGGCCAAGGCCCGCATCGGTCACTTCGCCGAGGCGCAAATCCTGCAGAGCCTCGGTGTTGACTACATCGACGAGTCCGAAGTTTTGACCCCGGCTGATTACGAGAACCACATCGACAAGTTCGCTTTCACTGTGCCGTTCGTCTGTGGCGCCACCAACCTGGGCGAGGCCCTGCGACGCATCACCGAGGGTGCCGCGATGATTCGCTCTAAAGGCGAGGCTGGCACCGGCGATGTGTCCAACGCAGTGACTCACATGCGCACCATCCGACGCGAAATTCGCCGTCTTCAAGGTCTTGAGGCCGATGAGTTGTACGTCGCTGCGAAGAACCTTCAAGCCCCCTACGAATTGGTCTGCGAGGTTGCTCGCGAGGGCAAACTTCCCGTGGTGCTCTTCACCGCAGGCGGCATCGCGACTCCGGCTGATGCCGCAATGATGATGCAGTTGGGCGCCGAGGGCGTGTTCGTCGGGTCGGGCATCTTCAAGTCCGGCAACCCCGAGGAGCGTGCAGCGGCAATCGTCAAGGCCACCACCTTCTTTGACGACCCAGACGTGGTCGCCAAGGTCTCGCGCGGTCTGGGCGAGGCCATGGTCGGCATCAATGTGGAGGAAATCCCGCAGCCTCACCGGCTGGCAGAACGCGGATGGTGACCGGCGTGAAGGGTGCTATCGCGGCAGCCCTGACTGCAGCTGCGCTCTTAGTTGGCACGCTTCCTGCCGTTGCCTCCGACCCTGGGGCACAGACCTCAGGTGACTCACTTTTCCCCGACATGGGCAATGGGGGCTACCAAGTCCTGAACTACTCGGTGAAGATTGACTACGCCCCCACCACTGGCGCGATCGATGCCGTGACAAGGGTGCGGCTGACGGCGAGCCAAGACCTTTCGAATTTCAGCCTCGACCTGTCTGGTCTCACCGTGGACCAGGTCCTGGTCGACGGCGTGTCGGCGACCTTCACCAGGTCCGGACACAAGCTCATCGTTACCCCTGCGTCGGTGATCGGCTCTGGGGCAACAAGCCAGGTTGAGGTTGCCTATCACGGCATCCCTGAGCCTTGGGTTGATCTGGATGGCAGCTCCGATGGGTGGCAAAAAGTCGCACACGGGGTCATCGCGCTCAACGAGCCACACGGCGCAATGACCTGGTTCCCGGTCAACAACCGCATTGATGACAAGGCCACCTTTGACCTCGAAGTGTCCGCGCCTACCTCGATCACGGTGGCTTCGTGCGGCACGTTTGCTGGACGCACTGTTGCCGGTGCGACAGCGACCACACGGTGGAAACAAACCACTCCGATCGCGCCCTACCTCACCTCAGTGACGTTGATGCCCCTGAAGCTAGTCAAGGGGTGGGCCGGGAGCGTGCCCACCCGTTCCTACCTCGACTCCGGGAGCAACGCAGTGCTGCCGCGTTGGGCAGGTTCGGCGATCACCTTCTTCAGTGGCCGCGTAGGCCCATATCCCTTCGCCTCAGGTGGGATCACCGCTGTGGTGGGTGTTCCCTACGCGCTCGAAGTTGCTAGTCGGCCGGTGGTTTCTGCTCACGATTCGCGCTCCACGGTCGTCCACGAGATCGCACACCAGTGGTTTGGTGACTCTGTGACACCTGCCGATTGGGGCGACATCTGGCTCAACGAGGGCTTTGCGACGTACTCAGAGTGGCAGTGGCGCACCAGCACGAACCCAGGTTGGGACGACAGACGCTTCGCACAGCTCTACGCCAAGGACGCCAGCGATGGGTTCTGGGCCAAAGCGCCTGCAGCCCTGCCAAGTGGCGCTGACCTATTCGACACTGATGCGGTCTATCAGCGTGGCGCAATGACCCTGGTGGCTTTGCGTCACCGCATCGGCAAACCGGCTATGCGCACGCTGCTTCGACGCTGGTATTCCTCACACAAGGGCCAGACTGTGAGCACGGCTGACTTTGTTGCCCTTGCTCAACAAGTGTCGGGACAGGATTTGCATAGCTTCTTCGATCAGTGGCTTTACCAACCCGCAAAGCCCGCCTCGGGACACTGATCAAAGGAACGCCCACCCATTATGGGGAAACTGACAATTGGGGTGTTAGCCCTTCAAGGCGACGTGCGCGAACACCTGCACATGCTCGAAAGTGCTGGCGTGCACGCTCGTGGCGTACGCCGAGCCGAGGAACTGACCCAGGTCGACGGACTGATCCTGCCTGGCGGTGAATCCACCACAATCGCCAAGCTGGCCCGAATCTTCGACGTCTTCGAGCCACTGCAGAGCGCGATTGCGGGTGGTCTCCCGATCTATGGCACCTGCGCAGGGATGATCTTGTTGGCCGATCGGGTGCTTGATGGCACCGCTGACCAAGAGACTTTTGGGGGCCTTGACGTCACGGTGCGCCGCAACGCGTTCGGCCGCCAGGTCGACTCGTTTGAGACCGATCTTGACGTGGATGGGTTCGATCAAAGTTTCCACGCGATCTTCATCCGAGCGCCATGGGTGGAAGAAGTCGGACCCGATGTTGAGGTGCTCGCGTCTGCGAATGACCATCCAGTGGCAGTTCGTGCGGGCGCTGTGATGGCGACAAGTTTCCATCCGGAGGTCACCGGGGATCCGCGTTTTCATCAACTCTTCGTCGATCTCGTCAAAGCCGCTGGCTAAGCTTGCCTCACCCCTGAACGTCTAGGAGACACCCATGTCCGGCCATTCCAAATGGGCGACCACAAAGCACAAGAAGGCTGTCATCGATGCCAAGCGCGGCAAGATGTTTGCCAAGCTCATCAAGAACATCGAGGTTGCCGCGCGCATGGGCGGGGGTGACCCTGGTGGCAACCCGACGCTGTACGACGCCATCCAAAAGGCGAAGAAATCCAGCGTCCCCAACGACAACATTGACCGTGCGGTCAAGCGCGGGTCCGGTGCCGAGGCTGGGGGAGCCGACTACCTGACCATCATGTACGAAGGCTATGGACCCAATGGCGTGGCCATGTTGGTCGAATGTCTGACCGACAACAAGAACCGTGCCGCCATGGAGGTGCGCACGGCGATGACTCGCAACAACGGCTCGCTGGCCGACCCGGGTTCGGTTTCCTACCTGTTCAACCGCAAGGGCGTTGTGATCGTGGCGACCGCCCAAGAGGCACGCACTGTGACCGAAGACGACGTCCTCGAGGCGACGTTGGAAGCAGGCGCAGAAGAAGTGAACGATCTGGGTGAGAGCTTCGAAATCATCAGCGAGGCCACCGATCTGATCGCCGTGCGCAGCGCTCTGCAAGAGGCTGGGCTCGACTACGACTCCGCCGAGGCAAGTTTCGTGCCCAGCATGCAAGTCGAACTCGACGCTGACGGCGCCCGCAAGGTGTTTCGATTGATCGAGGCTCTTGAAGATCTCGACGACGTGCAGAACGTGTTTGCCAACTTCGACGTCTCCGACGAGGTCATGGAGCAACTCGACGCTTAGAGGCGTGTCGCGACCGACTCAACCTCACGGACACAGCTAACGTTGCGAACACATGTTCGCACAATGATTGGGTGTCCTCATGCGAGTGCTTGGCATTGACCCTGGCCTGACCCGATGCGGGTTGGGTGTGGTCGAGGGCAGCATTGGTCGCCCGCTGCGCATGATCGCGGTCGACACCGTGCGCACCCCACCCGATCTGCCGCTGGCTAACCGACTCGTCGGCATTGAAGCGTTTGTGGAGAGTTGGCTCGATCGCTATGAGCCCGACGCCGTCGCAGTTGAGAGGGTGTTTAGCCAACACAACGTGCGCACGGTGATGGGCACTGCGCAGGCAAGCGGCATCGCCTTGGTCGCGGCAGCGCGTCGAGGCATCCCGGTCGCCATGCACACACCCAGTGAGGTCAAGGCCGCCGTCACCGGCAACGGCCGCGCTGACAAGGCTCAAGTGGGCGCCATGGTCACCAGGTTGTTGTGTTTGGACGCACCGCCGAAGCCCGCTGATGCGGCCGATGCGCTGGCTCTGGCCATTTGTCACGTATGGCGCGGTGGCGCCCAGGCTCGCATTGAGGCGGCGCAACTGCGCCTGAAAGGGGGAGTCAGGTGATCGCCTTTGTTCGCGGCGTCGTCGCCGAGATCGGTCTGAGCAGTGCAGTGATCGAGGTGGGTGGCATCGGACTCGATGTGCAGTGCACTCCACAGACCCTCTCGCAGTTGCGGGTCGGCTCAAGCGCCGTCGTACCCACCTCCATGGTGGTGCGTGAAGACTCCTTGACCTTGTTTGGCTTTGCCACCGACGACGAGAAGCAGAGTTTCGTGCTGTTGCAAACCGCGAGTGGGGTCGGCCCTAAGGTGGCCCAGGCCATGCTCGCGGTCCTCACGCCCGAGGAGATCAGACGAGCTATCACCACTGACGATGTCAAGGCGCTGACCCGGGTTCCGGGCGTGGGACTTAAGGGTGCCCAACGGATCATCTTGGAACTGCGCGATCGCATTGGGGCTCCCACCAGCGCGAGCCATGCGCTGCCTGGCCGCAGCACTGCGGCCTTGGCATGGCAAACCCAAGTGCATGCCGGGTTGGTAGGCCTAGGTTGGTCTGCCAAAGAGGCCGACCGTGCCGTCTCGGCGGTGGCTGACGAAGCCGCGACGATGAGCACCCCTGATGTCGGCAAACTGCTTCGTTTGGCACTACGCACGTTGAGCGCCTCATGAGCAGCGAAGCCGAACTCTCAGCCGCCGAAGAAGAGTTCCTTCACTCCCGCGTGGTCGATGCGGAGGCCTCGGGGGACGAGCGTGCGGTCGAGGCGGCATTGCGACCCAAGACCCTTGATGAAGTGGTCGGCCAAGAACGCGTTCGCGAACAACTCTCACTCGTTCTTCAGGCCGCGCGCTCTCGGGGACGCACCCCCGACCACGTCCTGCTCTCTGGTCCTCCAGGGCTTGGCAAGACGACGCTGGCGATGATCATCGCCGCCGAGATGAGTGCCCCACTGCGTCTGACCAGTGGGCCGGCGATCACGCACGCCGGCGACCTGGCCGCGATTCTTTCGGGTCTCAACGAGGGCGACGTGATGTTCGTCGATGAGATCCACCGGATGAATCGCTCAGCCGAAGAAATGCTCTACATGGCGATGGAGGACTTCCGCGTCGATGTCGTGATCGGCAAAGGGCCTGGGGCCACTGCGATCCCGCTGGAAATTCCACCCTTCACATTGGTGGGGGCCACCACTCGCGCAGGGCTCCTGCCGGGTCCCTTGAGAGACCGGTTCGGGTTCACGGCACATCTGGAGTTCTATGACCCCGCCGAACTCGACCAGATCGTTCGTCGGTCAGCGCGGATGTTGGAAGTCCAGATCGACTCGCTCGGCAGTGCTGAAATTGCATCACGCTCACGAGGCACTCCGCGCATCGCCAACCGATTACTGCGTCGAGTTCGCGACTACGCCCAAGTGCGAGCCGATGGAGTGGTGAGCCAAGACATCGCTCACAAAGCGCTTGACCTCTATGAGGTGGATCAACTCGGCCTTGATCGACTTGACCGCGCTGTGCTCGACGTACTGTGCCGCCGGTTTGGCGGTGGTCCTGTTGGCCTGAGCACCTTGGCAGTGGCCGTGGGGGAGGAGCGCGAAACCGTAGAGGAGGTAGCCGAGCCCTTCCTAGTCCGACTTGGTTTCTTGGCTCGCACTCCGCGAGGTCGCATCGCGACGCCTTCGGCATGGGCCCACCTGGGCCTTGCCGCCCCGGCCAATTCGCCGTTCGGGGGAGTCGAGCCAGATCTTTTTGATGGTTTGATCGAGTAGTTACCTACTGGAGACCGAACCTGCCGCGAGAACGGGTAGGCTTCGCTGTCGGCCACCGGCCGCTGACATTCCCGATGTGTGAAGGTGTTGAACCTCCCGTGCCTCCATATGCAAATTGGCTGCTTTTGCTGGCCACTGTTGCCTTGTTTTGGCTGCTGCTGATTCGCCCCGCGAAGAAGCAACAGGCCGCCCTCGCTGCGGTGCAGAAGTCGATTGAACCCGGCAATCGGGTGATCTTGTCTTCTGGCATCTTCGGCACGATCAAGGCAGTTCGCGAGGATTCCGTCGATCTAGAAATCTCGCCAGGCACCGTGATTGAAGTGGCCCCATTGGCGACCGCCAAATCATAAGCAACTTT